>JAPLED010000062.1 GCA_026391475.1 Bacteroidia bacterium
TACCCTGATATTTTCATAACAGAGTTTACTTTTAGCTCAGAATCTTCTATTTGGGCATACCTTTCCTCAGAATGTAATTGATTGTCAGACTATATATTTGGAATACTGTTATTTAACATTCCTACGTTCGAAGTGCTATCAATCTCTCATAACCTTTGATTTGTTCATCTTTTGTCGTGCAAAACTGAGGTAACTCTATCTTTATCTTGGTTTTCATTTCTTTAACCCATGCAGCTGTTTTGATAATTTTAAGCTGTATGGTTTTCATGGTTGCATTAGCATACTCAGTACCCTTTAGTACCTGTTTTTGCAAGGTGTGTATAAGTATGTATGCCATTGAGTGCAGAAACAAACGAAACTGGTTTGCTGTAAACTTTGTACAAGACGACCGGTCTGACTTAAGATACAACTTATGATCTTTTATGCGTAGCTCCATCGAACCACGGGCACAGTAACCTTTCTCATATAAATCACGAGTACGAAAATCGGTCAGGCTAGTAACGATATACCGGATGTTGGTTCCCATTGAGCTTACCTCAACTTTCACAATAACTCGTTGGTAGTTTTCCCATGTTCCGGCTTTGTACATAAATGAATGGTAACGTTTAACCGGCTTTTGATACTGATTAAACTCTCTCTGAGCACTTTCGATGGTTACCTGTGCCAGTTCGTGGAGTTTTGCATTGCCCGTTAACCCGGTAATGAAGCCAACATTAGGTTGTATCCATGTCCAATCCATAAAATCCTGCGATGCAAAATGGCTGTCGCCGCGTACTATAATCTTCGTATCAGGCCATTGTACACGAAGGTACGATATAAGCTTTTTTAATAGCCTGGCAACATTGGCTTGTTTATTCCGGCGACCAGGTTTTAAGATGGTGGTTATCAGCTTCCCCGATAATCCTTCATAAATATGTAATGGCATGTAGCAATACTCGTTGTAATAGTTGTTGAATAATGCCAGTTCTTGTTGCCCATAGGTTTCATTGTCGGTATCATCGCAATCTAAAATGATGACAGATGGGGCTTTTGAATATGAATTTATAAACACGTCTACTAAGCACTCACCCAAACGAAAAAGATCGGTCATTGTGACTGTGTTTTCAAGTCGACTCATTGTAGGTTGAGATGCTAAATCATTATCGCTTTGAGGCAGTCGGCCTGCACACATTTTAAATATCATATCTTCACGCAGATCATTGCAGTCATTGCAATCTTCGTAACCGGCGGCTATCTGAAAAACTCGTTGCGCCAATAGTTCCTTAACTGAATGATCAATGTAACGCTTGTCCCTTGCGTCATGTAAGCAGTTATTCGCTGAAGATAAGAGATTTAGTTGGCTATCAAGCTCTCGAAGAAGTAATAATCCACCATCGCTGCTTATGCGATCACCACTAAAACTAAGTTCAATATTTTTACCTTGTATGGGAAAAAGGTTAATTTCGGGTGCGGTTATTTCAGTTTTTTTGTCTATCATTGTACAAAGGGGTTTTTTGTTGTAAGCACTTTAAATATAACTAATTAAGCTATAAATAAAGAACAAAACCCCCTTTTTATGAATAATTCAGGTTAAATATATAATTTACTAATTAATTAATTTTCAGACATGGAAAGATCATTTGTACTACCAAGTGTTTTTGAGGAAAACTCAACCGAATTTCATAAAGTAGCCGAAAATTTTGTGGATGGAATAAAAATCATTGATTTCAAAGGAAAAGATTACATTGTCGGTAACCTTGCATTACGGGAGGGAAATGCACCCCATAAGCTGATTAATACATTGGTTAAGGAGATTGATTATGAATTATTGGCATTAACCGGACTTATGATTGCAACAATGGGCAGATATACAAGACTCGTTGTAACTGCAGGATTTCCTTTCACCGCTTATCAATCTTACAGGAAAGATTCAGAAGAATTTTTTCTGAACCGGTTTGATATTAATTTTGATTCACGCACATACGGTGGATACAAAGTTGAAAAAGCGTCCTTCCAGGTTGACAGTATTGAGATCATGACTGAGATTGAAGGTTGTGTAAAAGCTATCCGTGATGGTGTTCAACAGGAAAAGAACAATTTTTTCATTGCAAGCATTGGTTACGGAACATTCGAAATTGCCCAGTCATTGCCAAAAGGTATAGTTCAGCGTACCTCTGAGAGCACCAAAGGTTTGCAATATGCAGTCAATATCGTTGAGAATGAGTTGAAAAAGGGATACTATCTTAACCTGCTTACAGAACAGCAAATTGAAAGAACATTCCAACGAGGTTTGATTGTTCTCGATCGGAAAAGGATTGATCTGAAAGAATTAAGGCTCAAAGCACTGACGAGTTATTATCATGAAGTTATTTCTCCTACTATCAAACGAAAAATTACCAACGATGATTTTACCAACACCGACCGGTTATACCTGGTTGGAGGTGGTGCCATGTATCCCGAACTCGTTGATATGTTTAAAGAAGAATTTCAATCATTACTGGATGTGGTGGTTTATCCTGAGCCATATTTATGTGCCGGTCGGGGATATTGCCTTCAATCGTTGTCAAAAGCCAAATTATCAAGCGATTTTGAAAGTCGTGAGAATACTGCTTATGTAGGACTTGATATTGGTAACTCAAATACCATAATTTATATAAGCACTCCTGAAATTATGAAGGATGTTGCTGAAAATTAAGATTAGGATTAAGAATAATTTGTAAGGCCGCTGATCATAAAATTTCTGCGCATTATCTTAAATGGCGCGATACTGTAAAGGATTACATGGCTTTGCATCTTCAATAGGAGGGATGTATAATATACCTCATGGTCTTGTGCGTGAAATACTTATGGCGATATCAAATGAAGTAAATGTGAGGGAATTGAGAAAAAAATCCAACAATATAACAGCATTAAAAAACTATTCAGATTTCAAAGCCTTGTCGAGTGCGTTGAGAATAGGTTGAGTTGATATCTTTGCTCCAACAGCACCCATCATCCATTGCTGTGGGGTAAGACGCCCCTGACTGTAAATACGGTCAATCTCATCGGAGAGATCCTTTCCCTTAAGATACTCTTCTATCTGGAACTGAATTACATGACCATATGAATAATTTGCCAGGTAAAGCGGTGCATCAATCATATGTGAATAAATAGCCAGAATAGGGGAGTCCTTAACTCCAAGGACTGGTGCAAAGTATTTGTTCCACACATCAACGGAGATTGCTATGGTATTCTCTTTCAGTTGAGCCGGTGTGGCTTCAGGGTTCCCGTAAAGCCATTTCCATACTTTCATGTCGACCATCCCGACACCCATAATCTCCATCAGTGACCAGGCAGCATCAAGTGCCTCCATCTTTTCCTTGTCAGGATTATCATCCTTTATCCCGAGCAGGAAAAGGTCGCGGCTCTGAAAGATAAATGCGTTTGCTTCTGTAAATGCAGTGTTTGGCACACCCGACATCATGTAATTATCTATGTCGTAAAGAGATATTGTCTGCTCAACATTATGGCCAAACTCATGCACGGCTATGTTGTATCCTTTGTAATCCATTCCTTCACCTGAGATGCGTGTACGCAGATGAGAAAGTGAGCCCTTCATGGCTGCACCCCATGCATGTCCGGAACCCCTTGCAGGATCAACGATGATCTTTTCAGCCAGGTAACCGGCTCTCTCGGGTGACCATCCCAGTTTCTTCAGCATAAGCGGCATTCCTGCATGGAAAGCAGCGGGATCAGGATAAATGCCAGAGGTCTTCGAAGTGAGCAGACTCTCAGGTATGCTGCTCTGCGTCTTGAAACCGTCATACCATATATCATAGGGCCGAAGGTTGCGTCCTAACCTCTTTTTTATCAATGAACCAAGCTTGACAAGTTGTTGTGAGCTTAGGAATGAATCGAAAAGAGTTTCAACCTCATTCTGTGAAATCTCCATCTCGAGTGAGAATTTACGGAGAATGAAGGTGTTCATTTCAGGGTTATAGGCATCGATCTCCTTTCTTGTCCTGAAGTTTTTGATTATATGAGAGTAGCGGGTGTCAGGCTCTGCAGAGGCCTGTATGGATGCATCTCCTTTTGTAACCTTATTTGAATAGGGAGCCCACTCATAGTCAGAGCTGTTAACAAACACACCGGGAATCTCCTGGGTTATGATGCGCTCCATCACCTTATAAATCATCTCCTGCTTTTCGTGGCCATTCTCCTTATCGGCATAGTCGGCTTTCAGCTCGTCGCGGAGGTTCCAATGGGAGAGAAGTACCATGTTATCAGGGAAGATCTGACGACCATCGTCGGTGCGAAGATGGCCCATATATATGTTGTATTCAGCAATGTACATCTCTGAATTTCCTGTAGCCTCTGTTACTGCCTGTTCGAGTTCAGCCGGGACACGTGCGATAAAAAGATCACCCAGACGTGCCATGGCCCACTCATCTCGGCTCCATTTTGGTCCAAGCTCTTCCTTCTCAGCCAAAGTAAAATAGGGGAAATTGAGTGCTATGGCAAAAGCTATCTTGTTTGAATAAAAGTCACTCTGCATGTGTGATCCAACCGAGTAATTGCCAAACATACGGTCTATATCATCAATCTCACCAATAGCTTCATCAAGCGTTTTCCTCAGGTCAAGGGTTATTTCGTTGTAGTTACCATTAAGCGACTCGATGTATCTGGTTATCTTATTGAAGACCATCTTGCGATTTGCAGGATCGGAGATGTAGTTTTCCTTTACAAATTCAGAAAAGTCAACCGGAGTGCCGTCTCCTTCTCTCCAGAGTGAGGCAGCGTGTTTTACTCCTTTTTCAAGCAGATTCAGATCAGCAGCAGGTTGTGTAGCTTTAACAGTGTCAGCAACAGCTTTTACAGTTGTTTCATTAATGAATCCGGCCACACTTACCGCCTCTTTTTTGGTTTCAGGTGAAGAACAAGCCGTGACAATTACGACAAGCGATATCAAAACATTTTTCATTTGAATTTTTTTTAATTTTTTCATAAAATAAATAATTGTTTTTAATGGTTTGATGAAGCCTGAAGCTGTTTAAAAAGCCCACCACCTCCCCCCGACGATACCGTCGGGGTACTCCTCCTCTTTAGAGGAGGAGAAAGTTAACATATTGATTATCTTAACTTTCCCCTCCTTTTTAAAGGAGGGGTGTCATGCCCGTAGGGTCATGACGGGGTGGTTAGTCCCACTTTTTAAACAGCTCCCAGGTTCATATTGTTTAGTTTTCAACTTTTTCACTCATTTCTTCATTTTCTTCTTCAAAATCTTTTGTATCAGTATCGGCTTCATTCGATTCCAAAATTCTAGCTGCTTCTGATGCAGGTAATTCCTGTACATTCCTCAATTTTCGTTTTATTGCTCTCGAACGTGTTCCAACAAGCTTTTCAATATTTCCACTGGCTGAAATAATTTGGTTCTGGGCTTTCTCGAGTACTTTTTCGAAACCTTCAAACTCTGTTTTTACAGCACCAAGTATTTGCCAGACTTCATTTGAACGTTTCTGAACAGCAAGAGTGCGGAAACCCATCTGTAGGCTGCTGAGGAACGCAACCAGGTTTGAAGGCCCAACAACAGTAACATTGAAATCGCGTTGCACCTGCTCAAATAAGCCTGTTCGTGTAAGTATTTGTGCATAAAGCCCTTCAGTAGGAACAAACATGATTGCAAAATTTGTGGTAAGGGGAGGGGAAATGTATTTTTGATGAATCGTTTTAGCCGATTTAACTACGCTGGCATCAAATGCCTTTTCAACTTTAATAATCTCTTCTTTTGTATGATCGGCTATATTCTCGTAGATCTCAAGCAACCTTTGGTAATCCTCAATGGGAAATTTGGAGTCGATAGCAAGGAAGACAGGTTCATCAGGATTTTCATTTCCGGGCAATTTGATAGCATATTCCACACTTTCTTTTGTACCTGGTTTTACGATGACATTTTTGACAAACTGTTCAGGTGACAAATATTGTTCGAGGATACTGCCTAACTGGATCTCTCCAAGAATTCCTCTTGTTTTGACATTAGAAAGAACTCTCTTAAGATCGCCGACACCGACAGCCAGTTTCTGCATGTCTCCAAGGCCTTTATAAACTTGTTCAAGCTGGTCGGTCACCATCTTAAAAGATTCGCTGATGCGGGTATTTAGTGTTTCCTGAAGTTTCTCATTAACTGTCTCGCGCATCTGCTCCAGCTTAACACTATTGTCTGTCTGAATCTCTTTGAGTTTGTTTTCAATAGTTTCCCTCATTTTTTCCAACCTCGATTCTATATTCAGTGCTTGTTCCTTAGCCCTGGTCATCGAGCTTTCAAAATTGATACGTTGATTTTCATTAAAATCCTTAATATTTCCCGAAAGCCGCATATCAAATGATTCGAGTGATTTTTGCAGTTCATCGCGATTGTCTTTTGCTACTTTTGATGATTCCTCCCTGTTTCGTTGGAATTCATCCTTCATGGAATTATTAATTTTATCAAGATTGTTCCCGAATACTGCCAGTGACTCTTTTACAGATTCCATTTGAACAGGATTCTTAAGTTGAATGAGAACCCTGATAATCAGGATTATAATTATCAGGGAGAAGACTATAAATAAACTCAATAAAGCCGTTGTCATATTAATTGTAAAATTGGTTAAGTTTTTATCCCTCTAAATTACTTATAATAGTTTAAAAAGTGCAAGCAGGAGGATGAAAGCTTATATAGCTGATAAACATCACTGAAATTCTCAGGCAAATTCTCCGGGAAATTCATAATTTTATAAAAAAAATCTTTCTGAATGGCCAACAGAGTGGTAGTTATTCTTATTGTACTTTCCTTAATAAGTTGTAAGGGCGGACAAAAAGAGCAGAAAAAGAGTCAAAGTGAAATTGTTGAAATCTCAGACAGTTCTCTGATCTTCGATGGTAAATCACTCGATGGATGGGAGATTACCAACTTTGGCCCTCAGGGACCTGTTTATGTATCGGTTGGTGAAATTATTCTCGGGATGGGAGATGGTTGTACAGGGATCACCTGGAAGAAAGATTTTCCAACCTCCAATTATGAAGTTACTCTGGATGCAATGCGCGTTAATGGTAATGATTTTTTTTGCGGAATCACTTTCCCTGTTGGAAAAGATCCCTGCTCATTGATTATTGGCGGATGGGGAGGTACAACTGTTGGACTCTCCAGTATTGATGGTATGGATGCATCGGAAAATAGTACAACAACTTTAATGAAATTCGAGAAAGAACATTGGTATCATATTTGTCTTATTGTAACGGAAACACAAATTAAGGCAATGATAGATAGTATTAAGGTAGTTGACTTTACAATCGGGAACAATAAACTTTCGATACGTCCTGAGGTTGAATTATCTAAACCATTCGGCATCGCATCATGGAATACCACCGCGGCGATCAGGAGTATACGGGTCAAAAGAATTGAAAAATGAGAAGGACTCACGACACACGACGCACGACTCACGACTCACGATAATCTGAGCTCTGAATTCTGTGCCCTGACGCCTGATACCTGTCGCCAGATGCCTGTCGCCTGAATTTGTATTTAAGAACATAAAAAATTCTCATCGTTATCTATTACTGTATAGAATAATAAGCCGTACCTTCATACCAGAAATTTTTTAACCTTTTTAATATTACAGCAATGAAAAACAAAAGAATGGTTTATCTGAAAAGCGGACTTTTTGTCGCATTAAGTCTCCTGATATCGGCAGTATCATTTGCTCAGAGTGCAGCAAATTTCTCAGGATCATGGGCATATAATGAATCGAAGAGCAATCTGGGCGAAGGTGGATTCCGCATGATATCACAAAAACTCACAATCACCCAGAATGACAAGAGTTTCACACTTGAAAGATCTTTCACAGGGCAGGATGGTGAAGAGAGAAAAACGTCAGAAACTTACACTCTCGATGGTAAGGAATCCGTGAACCCTGTATTCAATACTTCTAAAAAGTCAACAGCGAAATGGGCTGCTGACAATAAATCTCTTACCGTTTCATCAGTGATGGTCTTTGAAATGAATGGTGAAAAAAACGAGATCAAAACAGTTGAGGTATACAAACTTGCAGATGCTGATAAAACTTTATCGATTGATTCCCAGTCAACATCATCAATGGGTGAGAGGAAAGCCACCTTGGTTTATGATAAAAAGTAGGTGCCAGTTTTAAAATTAATTGAATAATCTCTTTTTAAGGCTCCTTATTAATTAATAATGAGCCTTTTTTAAATTTTTATTTTTATGAAGTATTCTATAATATTTCTATTTCTATTTCTGGCATTAAACCTGAATGCCCAGAATTACCAACCCAATTGGGAATCTCTTGATAAGAGACCGGTTCCACAATGGTTTGAGGATTCTAAATTCGGAATATTTATTCATTGGGGTGTTTATTCGGTCCCTGCATGGGGACCTACCGGCGATAGCATTGGTGTATACGACAAGTATGCAGAGTGGTATTGGAGGAAAATGGATCAACCGGGTAAGGTTCAGAAGTACTTCAGGGAATTTCATTTAAAGACATACGGACCGAATCTTAAGTACCAGGATTTTGCGCCGATGTTCAAAGCGGAGCTTTTTGATCCGGAACTATGGGCTGAACTCTTTAAAAAATCGGGAGCGAAGTATATAGTTCTGACCTCAAAACATCATGAAGGTTTTACGCTGTGGCCAAGTGCACAGAGCTGGAACTGGAACAGTGTCGATATCGGTCCTCACCGTGACCTCTGCGGCGACCTGACAACTGCAGTTAAGAAGCAAGGCCTTCATATGGGATTTTACTATTCTCTATATGAATGGTATAATCCGATCTACAAAAGTGATTTAAACAGTTATGTGGACAATCACATGATCCCGCAGATGAAAGACCTGGTAATCCGTTACACTCCCGATATTTTGTGGACTGACGGTGAATGGGATAAACCTAGTAAAGAGTGGAAGAGTGAAGCGTTTCTCACATGGCTATACAATGAATCTCCTGTTAAGGAAAATATTGTTGTAAACGACAGGTGGGGAAGCGAAACCAGGAGTAAACACGGGGGTATTTATACAACAGAATATGGTCTGATAGGTGACAAGGAAGGAATTGATAATTCAGTTCCCCACCCGTGGGAAGAATGCAGAGGGATAGGAACATCTTTTGGTTATAATAGAAATGAAAATTTAAACGACTATTCCACTCCTGAACAGCTGATTAAGCTTTTGGTTTCGACTGTTTCAGCAGGTGGAAATTTACTCCTTGATATCGGACCAGCTGCTGATGGGACAATTCCTGTAATTATGCAGCAACGTCTCCTCGAAATTGGTAAGTGGTTGAAAATAAATGGTGAAGCAATCTACGGTACACGAGCTTTTATTAGGAGTAAAAAAGATGAGGCAATCAACACAGAAACAAATAAAACAATCTTCTTCACACAAAAAAATAAAGATGTTTATGTCATCTGTCTTGATTGGCCAAAGAGTGATATTGTTTTGAAGGGATTAAAACCAATTAATAAATCAAAGGTACAATTGCTTGGAACAGACAGATCAGTTGCGGTAAAAAAAGCAGGAGGCAATCTGGTTATCACACCACCAATTCTTACTCCTGATGATAACCAGGTTGCTTACGTGTTTAAGGTAAGTGGTCTTAATTTTTAGTAACTTTATAAACTATTCACCAATCATTTTTAATACCTAATAACAAACCCAATGAAAACTATTATTATCTTTTTCGTAACTGTTTTGGCTTCATTATCAATTATATCGTGCAAAGTTGAACCCAAAATCGGACCTGTACAAAAAACAGATATTTCTGAATTTCTCGGACAATGGACCATTGATATTGATGGCGGCTCGGTAGGCTGGCTTGAAGTACGTAAGGAAGAAGGCTATCTCGATGCAGATATCCTCTGGGGAGGAGGTAGTGTTTTACCTGTTTCATGCATCTTCCTTGCAAAGGACCAGATTCTTATGGTTCAGCGTTCAAACAATGTTGTCAGGAAGAGAGACGAAAAAAACAATCCTGTTAAAAGCCAGGTAGTTACTGATTGGATGGAAATCACAAAAAATGGAGAGAAAATTAACGGAATCCTTTTATCTCCGCGCCGGAACGGATTAAGTGTTGATACAACGACATTTTTCGGTACAAAGCTTCCTCCGGTTCCCCCGGCACCTGATATGGCAAACCTGAAATTCGGCAAACCAATAATTCTGTTTAACGGTAAGGACCTGACAGGATGGAAATTGAAAGAAGAAAAACTGAAAAATGGTTTTACAGTTGAAAAGGGTGTATTAGTAAATAACCCTGTGCAGGTTGAAGGAGCTCAACATGTAAGTTATGGGAACCTAAGAACTGAAAAGGAATTTGAAGATTTCAATCTTAAGATAGAAGTAAATGTACCGGCAGGAAGCAATAGCGGGATTTATCTACGCGGAATGTATGAAATTCAGGTTTTAGATTCATATAAAAAGGAACTTGACTCACACAATATGGGAGCGCTTTACAGCCGTATAAAACCTTCCTTAAATGCTGAGCAACCTGCCGGAACATGGCAGTCACTGGATATTACCCTGTGCGACCGCCATGTAACCGTTATTTTGAATGGTACAAAAATCATCGATAATCAGCCGGTTTATGGGCCTACAGGTGGTGCCATGAAATCGGATGTTTTTGCACCAGGACCTCTCTATCTTCAGGGAGACCATGGAAAAGTTGAGTACCGGAATATTATACTGACTCCGATTGTCAAATAAATAATATACCGGTTTAATTACCGGATTCAAATAATACTGACCATATGAAACCTATTTCATGAGCAGATATATTTTCCTGTTTATATTTTTATTTTCCATTTTTAACGGATCTGATCTTTACGGAATTGGTCCCAATGGTTATGAATCAGTACGTTTTAAAATATATGAGCAGGATACCCTGAAGGAAAGCCAGATTCTTTATAATGGAATATTGTGGAGAAACCGTTATTACAAAATAAGGGAAGATCAATTCCTTTTTTCCAAAGAGTTTCTATCCGGTAACTTATCAATTAATGGTCAGTCATTTAAAAATTTGAATATCAGATATGATATTTATAATGATGAAATAATGATACCCACTAATCATGGGGCAATTCTGCAATTGAATAAGGAAATGGTTGATAGTTTTACAATCAATTTTGATAATAAAACATATAAGTTTACAAAAATCCAGGAGGATAGTGTAAAGGGTTTTAACGGTTATGTCAATGTTCTGTATAAAGGTAAAAATGCTCTCTATGTCAAATACAAAAAAGAAATTGATTTTCTTGCCGTTGAAAGAAAGTTCGATATGTTTTATCAGACTCACCGGATTTATTTCGTGAAAGACAACATTGTTTATCCGGTTACAGGTAAAAGGGAATTCTTTAATCTTATGGTTGAAGATAAAGTGCAAATCAGAAATTACATTAAAAAAAATAAGTTGAAGGTTTCGAAAAAAAGACCTGAAAGTTTTGTTCCTGTAATTGAGTATTACGATAGTATAAGCCAATAGATCTGGTTTTTATGAAATTAAAGATCCATATCCTGATTTTAATATTTTCCTTAACCTGTAATCTGGAGGCTCAGGAAAAATATAAGATATCCTGGGATTATAAGGATCTTTCATTTAAGGAATTTGTGACAAAAGCTGAAAGCCTTTTTGCTGTAAAATTTTTTTATAAAGATGAATGGGTTAACGACCTTAAGTTGGCCGATTATCCTGGTTGTATGTCATTGCCATGCGTCATGGAAAACCTTCTGAGGGGAACTTCGCTCTATTATTATATTGATGATTCAGGAAATATAGTTATTACAAGGAGTTATGCTGTTAAAATATCAAATGCACTAATAGAAAAAGAGAATAACTTCATTCCTCCGACTGATTATCCGGACTCCGGTGAAAACCAGCAGATGATCGGAAATGCATTTGTGGAAGTCGGAAATCCTGCTGAAAGATATAAGCCGGGGAAAGTTATTATCTCAGGATATATCACAAACAGGGACACAAAAGAGCCTGTTCCGGGAGTAACAGTTTTCATTCAGAAACTTTCAACAGGAACAATTTCTAATGAGTATGGATTTTATACCTTAACCCTGCCTCGGGGAATTCACCTGCTTCAGTTTTCATTCATCGGAATGAGAGAAAAAAAATTCAACCTGAATCTTAACGGAACTGGTGAAATGAATGTGGAGATGAACAGTATGCTCATACCACTTAAAGAAACGGTTGTTTCTGCTCAGAAAAATATGACACTCCAGCGATTTGAGGTTGGCGCGGAAAAGATCAATATTACATCATTCAGATTATTACCGACCTCCATGGGTGAATCAGACATAATAAAAAGTGTCCTTTTAATCCCGGGCGTACAATCGGTTGGAGAAGGATCAGCAGGTTTCAACGTAAGAGGAGGTTCTGCAGACCAGAACCTTATCCTTTTATATGGTGCACCAGTATACAATTCCTCTCATTTTTTCGGATTCTTTTCAGCAGTCAATTCCGATATAATTAAAGATGTTACTTTATATAAAGGAGGGATTCCCAGCCGGTATGGCGGAAGGATATCTTCTGTACTTGATATCACTTCAAAAGAAGGTAATAGAAAAGAGTTTGCAGGGAATGCGGGTATAAGCCCGATAACAACCCACTTAATGGTTGAAGGGCCCTTGATAAAAGATACCCTGACCTATCTTCTTACCGCGCGAACCACTTACTCAAACTGGATTTTTAGTTTAATTGATAATGCATCTCTTCGCAGGAGCAGGGCATCATTCTATGATTTTAACGGAAAAATAACCTATGACCTGAATAAAAACAATAAAATAGATTTCTCATCTTATTATAGTCACGACGCTTTCCGGTTCAATTCTGACACTGTTTACAGTTATGACAATAATATTTTTGTTTTAAAATGGCGACATTTTTTCAATAGCAGGTTTTTTTCCGCACTTTCAATAAACAATAGTTTGTATAATTATGACATATCCAGTCAGGATATTGCTACAGAGGCTTTTGTTCTGTCTCATAAAATAAACAGTACCGGACTGAAAGCTGATTTCAACTGGTTTCAGGGAAGGAATGAAATCAATTTTGGTGTTGACCTGAACAAATATACCATAATGCCCGGGAGCTATCTTCCTGCAAGCGATTCATCTCTCGTAATTCCACATATTATTGAAAAGGAAAGGGCATGGGAAGGGGCTTTATATATCGACGATAAATTTATCCTGACAAATTTTATGTCGATTAACGTTGGAATTAGAATGTCCACTTTTTACTCTTTAGGCCCTGGGTCGGTTATGATTTATGACCCTGAGTATTCAAAAAGCAGATCGACTATTATAGATACCCTTAACTTCAAATCAGGTGAAGTTTCAAGCAGGTATACCGGGCCTGAGTTGAGAATGTCATTGAATTTCAGGGTAAACGACAAGAGCTCTTTTAAGATCAATTATAACAGAACAAGGCAATATTTGCATCTGCTGTCAAATTCAACATCGATATCCCCGACAGACACATGGAAACTAAGTGATTATTATCTGAAACCTCAGGTTGGGGACCAGTTTGCAATCGGCTTTTACAAAATGCTGTTTAAGAACAGCTTTGAAACTTCCGCTGAGTTATATTATAAGGAAATAAAAAATATGGTCGATTTTAAGGGAGGAACAAGGCTTATAATGGATGAAAAAATTGAAAAGGATATAATAAATGTAAAGGGTAAAGCTTATGGTCTGGAACTGATATTTAAAAAAACTGAAGGAAAGGTTCGATATAGTATAGGTTACACATACGCCAGAATTTTTATTAAGAGCCTTGGTAATTTCAGTGAAGAGATGATTAACTCAGGCAAATGGTTCCCTGCGAATTTTGATAAACCAAATGATCTTGTTGTTACCTTTAACTATCTCTTCTCACGACGCTTCAGTTTTTCATCTAACTATACATGGAGCACGGGCCGTCCAATAACCTATCCTGTTGCTACTTATCAGATCAATGATAAGATTCTGGTGCATTATTCGGACCGGAATAAATACAGAATTCCTGATTATTCCCGACTGGATCTTTCTTTCAAAGTAAGTGGAAATCTCAAGTCGCGTAGAATTGCCCATCCAAACTGGACGTTCTCGGTTTATAATCTTCTTGGAAGACAAAATGTTTATTCAATTTATTTTAAAAAGGAGGGAGAACTCATTAAGGGTTACAAGTTGTCAGTTTTTGGCAGAGCTATCCCATCTGTAACTTTTAGTTTTGACTTTTAAACCAGTTATGAAAAATATACAACAAATAATATTATTTTCATTTTTACTTCTTTTGAACAGTTGTATTGTGCAATTTATTCCTGAAACTGATGAGGATAAGGAACTGCTTGTTGTTGAGGGTTTAATTACTGATCAGCCGGGGGCTAATACAGTAAAACTATCAAAATCCCTGCCTCTGGGGAGAAAATATGTCGCAAAACCTCTGAAGGGATGCATAGTTAAGATTTCCGATGATCTGGGAAATACTTACAGTTTAAAAGAGACAGTAGCCGGGACATATGTTACAGACCCGGCAAAATTTCAGGGTATAATAGGAAGATGGTATACTTTGCACATCAATACAAACATCGCTTATAATAATCTTAACTACGAGTCATTCCCTATGGAGTTGAGGCCTGTTCCTCCAATCGACAGCATTTATTATGAAAAAAAGATCATTAAGGAAAAGGATGTGGGTAGCCAGGCTGTTGAAGGTTGCCAGATTTATTTAAATACTCACGATCCGGCAAACTATTGTAAATTTTACAGATGGGAATACTCCGAGACCTGGGAATTCAGACTTCCCTATACTCCCTATACTGTTCCAAACAATGTATGCTGGATTTCAAATAATTCTGATAGAATCAATATCAAAAGCACATCTGTCTTAGAGGAAGACCGGATAAACCGGTATCCATTAAACTTTATTTCAAACATGACTGACAGGTTGAACGTTAAATACAGCATTTTAGTTAATCAATATTCACTGAATGAAGACGAATACCTCTATTGGGAGAAATTGCAAAATATTTCTGAACAGGTAGGAGGCCTTTATGATATAATTCCTGCGGCTATTCCCAGCAATATCTGGTGTATTGAGGATCTAAATGAAAAGGTTTTGGGTTATTTCAGTGTTTCAGCAAGCTCATCTAAAAGGATTTTCATAAAAGATCATTTTTCAGGTTTGATTAATCTATATACTGATTGTCCTGCTGATACTATAGTCGGATCTGGTCCTATACCAAATCTGAATATATCTGTTTGGGTAATTATAGATAACCCACTTCCTCCACCACCCACCAGAGTAATTACATATAACAAGGGTTGCGCAGATTGTTCTGTAAGAGGTACAACCAAAAAACCAATTTTCTGGGGAGATGATAAATAAAAAATTATCTACGAAAGTATTTTAAATGACAAAAAAATTAAAACCGACTATCCTTTTTCTTATATTTTTTCTGCTTCTGCAAGGTGCTTATGGTCAGATACAGATGAATGTGACAGATTATCTTAGTCAGCGGTTTTTAAGATACTGTGAATCTGTACCAAGAGAAGAAATATATGTTCATTCCGACAGGGAAGAGTATGTAGCCGGAGAAGATTTATGGTTTAATGTATATCTGATTGACAGACAAAGGTTAAAGCCTTCATTAAATAGCAAAATTGTCTATTTTGAATTGCTGAATCCTGAAAACCAACCGGTGGTGCAAAAGCGGATATGGATTGATGAAGGTAGTGGTCCGGGGCAAATTGTTTTACCCGACTCATTAAGCACAGGGACCTATACAATCAGGGCATATACCAGCTGGATGAAAAATTTTCTCCCTTATAATTGCTATATGAAGGATATTAAGGTTTACAATTCATTTAGCACTAAAGCATTTAAGGGAAAGCTAAGTTCAGGCAATATCCCGGATGGAGAAACCGGTACTGAAATCAACCTGGGGCCAAATGCTGCAGGACTGACCCTGAAAGTAAATAATCTTAAACCGGATACTTTAGAAATATTTGTTAATGCTGATGAAAATTACCGCTCTGAGAACAGTAATCTTTTTTATCTGTTTATTCAGACTCATGGAATAATTAACCATGTAAGTTCTGAAAGGATGTCTGAGGGGAACATAAAAATCGCTCTTCCTAAAACGCTACTGACTGCCGGTATTAATCAGATAACTCTTTTTGATTCAAAGGGACAGCCGGTTTGTGAAAGGTTCATTTATACACCTGCTAATGAGAAACAGATTCTCACTCTTCATTCGGTCAATAGCACCAATGTCAGGAACAGGATATCTCTGGAAATAGAGATGGATAATACATTACCTGCATCATTGAATGCAACAAATCTTAGTTTATCAGTTGCTCCTTTTACCAATGATCCGGGTCTTGTAAATATGAATGATTATTTGATTTATGGTACAGAGTTCGGATTATTTCCATGGAATACTCCTCAGGGCAGTAAAATCAGTCAGCTTCCTCCTGAAATTATTGATAGTCTTCTTCTTAATGTGAAAAGTAACTGGATTAACTGGAAGACGATTTTATCTGACAAACTTCCGGATTTCAGGTACCAGGTTGAAAAAGAAGAACAGCACCTTTTTGGCAAACTTTTAACACCCGATCAGAAAGCAGCAGGTTCTGATGAGTTTCTTTTGCTGTCGACACCAGGGAAAGTGCCTGTTTTTGAGTATGCCAGAACAGATTATGAAGGAAATTTCAACTTCAATATTCATATCGATGAAGAGCTAAAAGATTTAATAATCCAACCTGATGAAGTCACTAAAAACAACAAGATTATTATTGAATCATCATTTTCGGATCAATATCTTCAGTCTGAGATATTGGTCGATTCAACCAACAAACCGATACCTCATTATGTTTCAAAGTGGAGTGTTAACTATCAGGTGATGAAAATTTATGGATCTTCTTTCATCGGAGTCCCTGTGACTCCCGTTGTTCCACAACTAAAGCCAAAAAGATTCTATGGTAAGCCTGATGTCGAATTGATTATGGCAGATTACATTAAACTGCCTGTGATGCAGGAGGTCTTTTTTGAACTTATACCGGGTGTACTCTTAAAGAATAAAAAGTCTGTTTATGAGATTTTAATAGCTGATCCTATTGATAATAAAATTTATGAAGTAGCCCCGGGATTACTGATCGATGGGGTTATTATTAATGATCCATCAATTATTGCTAATCTTGATCCTGAAATTGTTGAAAAAATTGATGTAGTGAAGGAAAAATATTTTGTTGGTGATTACTTATTCTTTGGTATAGTAAATGTAATTACTAAGTCTGGTGATTTTGGTTGTGTTACACTTCCTGGCTATGCAACCAGACTACCTTATAGAGTAATTGATCCGGTAGTATCATTTTTATCACCTGACTATTCATCAGCAGAAATGAAAAATAGCCGGAATCCGGATTTCAGAAATACACTCTATTGGAATCCATCTATTAAGCCAGACAAAGATGGTAAGGCAAGAATTGATTTTTGGACTTCTGATATTACTTCTGATTATGAGATTAATATACAGGGTATTACATCAGAAGGCAAAACAATATCATTTAAAAAAATCATCAAGGTAGAATAGAAATACTGCAAGAAAAAACGATCACGTTACCTTCAGCTAAGCAGTTAATAAACCTCTTCATTACCAGTACAGAAGCCTCTGGAAACTTTAAAGACTATAAAAATGAAGCAAAACAGAAGAGAATTCATTTCAACTATGGCAGTTGCAGGAGCTGCCATTCCGTTTACATCAACTCTCGGAACATACTTGTCAGAATCTGCGGAAATTAAATTTCCTGTCAGAATGTTTTCAAAGCCACTCGATAGTTATGATTTTGGCTTTATGTGCGAATGCATAGCTAAATCCGGTATCGGGGGTATTGATCTGACTGTTCGTCCAGGAGGAAAAGTGGAGCCTGCAGCTGTTGAAACAGCATTACCAAAACTTGTTGAAGAGGCAAAGAAATATAACCTGGCAATCGATATGATGGTAAGTGGTATAATTTCTGCCACTGATCCTGATACCGAAAGGGTATTGAAAACAGCCTCAGCTTTAGGAGTAAAATACTACAGGCTAGGCTGGTTCGAATATGATAATAAGATTGGTATATGGGAGTCCCTCCAGAAATCCAGAGCCACTTTAAAAGAGATAGTTGAACTTAACCGGAAATATAAAATTCATGGCGGTTACCAGAACCATGCTGGAGCCAGGGTAGGAGGGCCGGTATGGGATTTGCATGAACTTCTACGTGATCTTCCTCTTGAATTTGCAGGAAGTCAATATGATGTGCGGCATGCAATGGTGGAAGGTACCAATACATGGATCCTTGGTATGCGCCTTATTGCCGGCCATATACGGACCCTGGCTATAAAAGATTTTACCTGGAAAACAGTAAATGGAAAACCTCAGGCCGTTACAGTTCCACTGGGAGAAGGAATGGTTGACTGGGATCTCTTTTTCAAAACAGTGAAAGAACTCAATATTTCCGGGCCTATAACCTTACATGTTGAATACACATTGCTCGAAAAAGGAGAAGAGAAACTGCCACTCATACAGCAACAGGAAATAATCGTCAGTAAGCTTAAAAAGGACATGGATTTTCTTAATACTTATCTGAAAAACCTTCCCCTGACGGGAACCTAAGCAGTAAATGCAAAAGCCGGACGTTTTGAGACAACCTTTTCATAAAATAATTAACTTTACAAAAAATAAAATATCATGAGTACGATCGAGCTCAGACATTATATTACAGAAGAACTTTCACTTATTGATGATGACTCTTTTTTAAAGGCAATCAAGACAATTATAGAGTCAAAAGCTAACGAGGGAGTCTACAAACTTTCTGATTTCCAAAAAAAACGAATCGAATCAGGCAGAGAACAATTGAGAAAAGGACAATCAATTTCCAATGATGTTTTGCAAAAAGAGATTGACCAATGGCTAAATACAAAATAGAATGGTCGATTGAAGCAAGTTTAGACCTGAATGAAATCTTTGACAACATGGTCATGATTATCATGATTTGGGATTGTCGCAGAGATCCCGAGGACAAAATCCTTGACCAAAGAATAAAAAAATAACAACTAACCATAAAAGCAAGTTATAGCCCATTTTTAAAACGAAAATGACAGCATTGAAACTACATACATCGACAACATTAGACATCTACTCCGCTTCGTCAGAAACGGATATGGAATTGCCATTGGTTTCTGAAGGTATCAGTGCCGGTTTTCCCTCTCCGGCACTCGATTTTGTAGACCTGTCCATCGACTTGAATAAGCACCTCATTAAACACCCTTCTTCAACCTTTTACGGCCGTGTAAAAGGACAATCAATGAAAGACGAAGGCATTAATGACGATGATTTATTGGTAATTGACAAAAGCCTTGAACCTGTTGACGGTAAAATTGCTGTTTGCTACATTGACGGGGAATTTACCATTAAAAGAATTAAATTTGAGAAAGATATTTGTTGGCTTATACCTGCAAATGACAAGTATAACCCAATTAAAGTAACCCCGGATAATGATTTTCTGATTTGGGGAATCGTAACATACGTAATTAAATCGTTCTGATGTTTGCATTGGTTGACTGTAATAATTTTTATGCTTCCTGCGAAAGGGTTTTTCGTCCGGACCTTATCGGGAAACCTGTTGTTGTTTTATCAAACAACGATGGTTGTGTAATTGCCAGAAGCAACGAAGCTAAAGCAGTTGGAATTCCTATGGGTGCACCTGCCTTTGAACATGAAGAACTTTTTAAAAAACACAACGTTCATGTTTTCTCTGCAAACTTTGCCCTATATGGCGATATGAGCCAGCGGGTAATGAATATTTTAAGCGAGTACACACCCGAAATTGAAATTTACAGTATTGACGAAGCTTTTCTGAAATTACAAGGGTTTGAAAAATTTAACCTGCAAACATACGGCCAGGAGATGCAACGCAAGGTTGTCAAATGGACAGGCATATCCATTAGCGTGGGTATTGCCCCGACAAAAGCATTGGCAAAAGTGGCAAACCGGGTTGCAAAAAAATTCTCTGATAAAACGAATAGCGTTTACCTTATTGACAGTGAAGAAAAACGTATTAAGGCATTAAAATGGTTAAAAATTGAAGATGTCTGGGGCATTGGCAGGCAACACGCCAAACGATTAAAAGCAATCAATGTAAATACTGCTTTTGACTTTACACAACTTAATGACTTGTGGGTAAAGAAAAATTTATCCATTGTGGAACTACGGCTAAAACACGATTTACAAGGCATACCAACGTTAGATTTGGAAATACTTCAACCTAAAAAAAATATTGCCACAACCCGTTCTTTCGAGAAGAATTATACTGAGTTTGAACAATTAAATGAACGCGTAACTACTTTTGCCGTGTCGTGTGCTGAAAAATTGAGAAAACAAAAATCGTGTTGCAACAGTATTATGGTTTTTATTCACACCAACGGACACCGGCATGACCTTCCGCAATACAGCCGGAATATTGTTGTTAAACTTCCTTTCCCGACGAATTCAAGTATCGAACTGGCAAAATTTGCCAACCAGGCTTTAGGGAAAATATTCAGAAAAGGATTTCATTACAAAAAAGCAGGGGTTATTGTAATGGACTTTTCACCGGAAAATCAGAAACAATTAAAAATATTTGAAAATAGCAATGTTAAACACGTTCCACTAATGCAAGCCATTGACAAGATTAACGCTTCATTCGGACAGCAAAAAATTAAACTGGCTTCGCAAGACCTCAGAAAAGTGTGGAAAATGAAACAAGAAAAATTGTCACCACGCTATACCACAAACTTAAATGAAATTATAACCATTCACGTCTGATGTGTTTTTATTCAAAACAATCAAAATCAGCATTAGAGTTGCAAAACCGTTTCAATGCAACATTTGAAAATGGGAATCAATATTCTCCATCCATTTATAACGGATTTCAATTTCCCAAAACACCAATTATTGCAAATGCCGACATAAGTAAAATACAATTGTTTCATTGGGGATTGATACCACATTGGGCAAAAGACAATTCCATAAGAAAAAATACACTAAACGCACGAATAGAGACAATAAAAGAAAAACCAGCATTCAGAGCCTCTGTAACCAATCGCTGCTTAGTGTTGGTTGATGGTTTTTACGAATGGCAATGGTTAGATGAAAAAGGTAAAAACAAAAAAAAGTATCTCATCACATTGCCCGACAACGGGGCATTTGCATTTGCAGGGCTCTGGAGCGAATGGGTGGACAAAACCACAGGGGAAATAATAAAAACCTATACCATTTTAACCACTGAGGCGAATGAACTTTTGGGCATAATACACAACACCGAAAAGCGTATGCCGGTAATATTAACCAAAAACAATGAAATTGATTGGTTAAATGGACAAGAAATCAATAATATTGAGATAGATACACACAGGCCAATGGTAGCAAAAGAGGTTTACAGCTTTTAATCTGTTTCTGGCAATTATTTCCAGAAAGTATTATTCCAATCCGGGAGTCTTAAAATTCTTTGATGCATCGTCCAGTACCAGAATCCAATCATTACCACGACCGCTGGTTGGAGGTGTAAATTT
>JAPLED010000050.1 GCA_026391475.1 Bacteroidia bacterium
ATGAATATTGAATCATACAGACAGATTTTAACAAGGTACTGGGGATTTTTCTCTTTCAAGCCCTTACAGGAAGAGATAATAAAATCTGTTGCTGAAGGAAAGGACACCCTTGGACTTATGCCGACTGGTGGTGGCAAGTCAATTACTTTTCAGGTTCCTGCACTTGCACATGAGGGTATCTGCCTTGTTATCACCCCCCTTATTGCTCTTATGAAAGATCAGGTTAATCGTCTTAATAGTCTGGAAATAAAATCTATAGCGATACATTCAGGGATGTCGGGTGAGGAGATAGATAATGCACTCGAGAATTGTATCTATGGCGATTATAAGTTTCTTTACATATCGCCCGAAAGAATTTCAACAAGGATTTTTCAAACTAAGGTAACAAGGCTTAACCTGTCTCTTGTAGCAATTGATGAAGCACACTGCATATCACAATGGGGATATGATTTCAGACCTTCGTATCTGAAGATTGCTTCACTCCGGAACCATATTTCGGAAAAAATCCCCTTCCTTGCCCTTACGGCTTCTGCTACCCCGCAGGTTATTGAAGATATTATGAAGAAGCTGGCCTTCAGGGAAAAGAATGTTCTCAGAACCAGTTTCGACAGGAAAAATATTTCATACCTGGTACGAAAAGTTGAGGATAAGGGTACTTATCTTATCAAAACACTGCAGAAAGCGAAAGGAAGCGGTATCGTTTATGTGCGAAGCAGGAAGAGATGCAAAGAGGTTGCAGAGCTACTGGTAGCCAATGGTATCAGCGCTGATTTCTATCACGCAGGATTACCAGATGAACTACGCGACAAAAAGCAAGCTTCATGGACAATAGGAGAGACCCGGGTAATTGTTGCAACGAACGCTTTCGGGATGGGTATCGATAAATCTGAAGTGAGATTCGTAATTCACTGGGATATACCTGATTCGATCGAAAATTATTTTCAGGAGAGTGGGAGGGCAGGCCGCGATAATAAGCCTGCATTTGCAGTTCTTTTATATTCACCGGCTGATAAAAGCAGGCTGAACGACACAATCAGGAAGAAGTTTCCTCCTATTGAAAAAATCAAGGATACCTATGAGGCATTATGCAATTTTCTTCAGGTGCCTTTAGGTTCAGGGAAAGACAATGTTTTTGACTTTAATATGTATGATTTTGTTTCAAAATACCGGTTGCCGGTAATCGAAACCTATAACAGCCTCCAGTTTCTTCAAAGGGAAGGTTATATGGAATTCACTGAAGAAATTAACAACCCTTCACGTGTACATTTTATTGTCAGCCGCGATGATCTGTATAAATTCCAGGTGGCAAACGAATCGTTCGATGGATTTATAAAACTTCTCCTGAGATCTTATACCGGGATGTTCACTGAATTTATTCCGATTAATGAGGAAGCACTCTCCAGGAAATCAGCTGCAACACGAGACACTGTTTATCAATACCTTGTGAAATTGTCATCGTTGAATATTATACGTTTTATTCCGGGAAAAAAGACTGCACTGGTAATCTTCACCGAAGAGAGACTTGTGCGCAAAGCGTTATTGATATCACCCGACAATTATCTTCATGTAAAGGAAAAATATGAAATCAGGCTTAACAGGATGATCGAATATGCAGATTCTGATAACCATTGCAGGTCAGTATTTCTGCTTGATTATTTTGGTGAAGAGTCTGACCGCTGTGGCATCTGTGATGTTTGCCGTGAAAGAAACGAGCTTGATCTGAGCAAATATGAGTTTGATGTGATTCTTGAGGAGATAAAAACTATTCTCGGAGAAAAGA
>JAPLED010000011.1 GCA_026391475.1 Bacteroidia bacterium
GCCATTGCATTATTTACAACATGTGCTGTTAAACCGTCGGGGCCCCAGTTGAGTGGTATCTTTTTATCAGCTGATGCAGCCGAATCCCACGGGAATTTCTCATAGTAAGTAGTCCAGTCGGAACTGTTTTTCTGTATCGATTCAATTGTCTCAAGTATCCATGGTTCGCCCGTCTGCCTGAATAACCAGTAACCGGTAACAGCATTCTCCATAGCCCGGACTCCCCGCCAATCCTTATCGGGCCAGTCGGGTGGAGTATCGTGCAGATACCTGAAGTATTTCGTCAGAACTTCGATTGCCCGTTTATCGTTTGTTGCTTCATAATATTGCATCAGCACTTTATTTGCGACAGCAAGCGGCCAGCGATCCTTGTTTTTGGCCGGACCATACCAGCCTGTGTTGCTGCTACTTGCAATTATTTTCTCAATCCAGATATTTGATTTTTTGATAAGATTCTCATCATCAAGCAGGTATGCCAGCGGAACAAGTCCATCGAGATAGTAGGGGCCACGTTCCCAGGCTTCGCCATCTCCACCACGCCATGCCGAGTTGACCAGGTCGGGCCAGAAGTCGTCAAGGTTGCCGGTGAGACCGGCAGCCTGGGCTTCGAGTTGCGATTTAAGCCAGCCTGCAGGTTTTACTGCACCGAGAGGGAGTTTTATATAAGCATTTCTGAGCAGAGGTTGAGGATTGTTTTTGTAGTTCATGCTTTCCTTTTTTCCTGAACATCCTGAAATAATAGCAATTAAAAAACTAATTATCAGTACCGTTGTCTTTTTCATTTTATAGAAGTTAATTCCCTTTTTCCTTATTTTAACCCACCCCTTGCCCCTCCCAGGAGGGGATTCCTCGGGGATTACTTTTGCCTTTTGCCTTTTGCCTTTTGCCTTTTGCCTTTTGCCTTGTTTCACTAATTGCGCCGGGATCAGCTCTTTCTAATATTTATGTTCTCTGCTCCGGCGCATAAAACTTAGAGGGATCCCTTTTCACCCCGGGTTGTTGCCACCCCTGCAGTCTGTCTCCTCCCTAAAATTGCCCACCGGGCAATTTCTTAACGGTCGGCCCCTCCTTACCCGGGGCTATTAATATTTAACCCTTCCAGGGTAACGACGTGACATTCATTATATTAATATCGTGGCATTTGTTTTCTTAGTTTTCACTTTTCATTTTTCACTTTTCATTTTTCACTTTTCACTTTTCACTTTTGCCTTTTTCCTTTTGCCTTTTGCCTTTTTCCTTTTGTCTTTTATCTTTTCTTAGTATCTTCCATAACCTTCACCTGGTCAAACCATGCAACACCTTGTCCGGGCATTTTCAAAATAAGGTTAGTCTTAAATGAAGCCAGGGTATCAACCGGGATTGTAACAAATGTTACATATCGCCTCCATTCCTTATCGGGGACAAACCTCGCCCGTCCGAATTCGCCCAGTAAGATTTCTACATATTGTGGCATCTGTTTTTTCCCGTTAAGAAGATCATCCTTTTCTGTCGGTAACATGAAAAGCCTCTGTTCAGGATCTGATTTTGCCCGGATTGAAATTGTATATGATGCACCGGCTTTAACTGTAAATGGAAAGAACCTGAGTGATACACTTTTATTTTTTTCGGGAGTAATAATTCTGACAGAATGATTACCCTCATAATGTTCCCTTGTATCAAGAAAATATGTTGCGCCCCTGTCGCCTCCGGGACGAGCATAACAAGCAGAAGGTATACCAGGACTGGTAACATCCTCAAAGCCCGGATCTTTAATAAGGTTTGTATTTGAGGCAGTTAAAGCAGGCTTCTCCGTTTTAAGATTAATGAGATAAACCTGCGATCCGAAAGGAGCAAGCTGATCTTTTATCAACCCCCCTGTGACCGCAACTAACCGGTTTTCGAACAATAATACGGCCTTCCCGTTATTTATTCCGTTAATCCTGATAACTGCACTGACTGGTAAATTTATTTTGTTTACTGCCATAACAATCAGCTGACCATTGTGAAGTCTTGAGGAGACAATAACATTCTGTGAATATGATTCCACCGGTAATGTCTCTTCATCTGAAAGGATCCATGGCGTCAACTCGGCAACTTCCATCGCCATTCTGCCACATTCACCCCATGTGGCTGTTGATTTAGGGAAATAGTTGGGTCCCTGCCTTACAAAGTATTGTATCCCGGTGGCGCCTTTAATAATAGATTGCCATGTCATCGACCTCATCTCCTGGATGGTAGGTTCCCGGCCCCACCATTCTCCTCCGCCGAAGGCTTGCGGAACCATCCAGACCGGTTTCTTCCCGTTAAATTCTGCCTTTAGCTGACCTGCCACATCACCGACTATTGTAACAGGAATAACAGGTACCGGGTAGGGATCCGCCATCACAATGTCGAGAGCATTGATATATTTCCTTGAAGACAGGAATGGGGTCATAAATACTATTGATACAGGATGCCAGGGATCGTTCTCTTTGACAGTCTGATATATCTCCTCCAACCGTTCCGGTGATATTTTATTACCGGTCGGTTCGTCTGAAATGTACCAGCCCAGCAATGCGGGGTGATCTCTGAAAGTTAATATTTCAGCTATAAGTCGATTTCGTTTTTCTTCATCACTCAGTCCTTCAATCTTCGATCCAACACCACCACCTCCTGATACGGAAAGCAGGTTATAATGTACCTTCATCCCGAGTTGGGCACAACGATCCATATAGGCTTTTCTTTCATTAAGAGTCTCCGGCATAATCTTCTGGTACGGAGACATCATATTAAAACCCTTTACAACCTCTTCTTCCGGCATAGTGGGATAAACAGGTGAATAACAATAAAATCCAAATGGGAAAAACTGCCGTTTGTTCACTATCAAACCTCCTGTGAGCCGGTCTGTTTTTACTTCATTTGATTTATAGGAAAGAACAACAAGTTTTGTTGTTGCCCGGTATGCTGCTCCAGGGCTGGTTGTTACCATGATTCTGGCCTCAATATTATAAACAGAGGGTACCAGATTGATTGAGAAGGGTAACCTTAAAATATTCCGTCCGGGTCTTTCATTCCACGAGGCAATAATCTCCTCACCAATCTTTATATTGATCGATAAATTACTCTGCGACATAACAGGAGGCACATGAAGCAGGAATTCGCCATTCTTCTCAAAAGAATAAAAGCTCAGACGGGAATTTATCGAAAATGATGTACTATCAATTATCTGGCTGTAAACATCAGGGTATAATATGTTTGCAAAAATAAATACGAATGCTATAATGGGCTTTACTTTCATGTTTTTCTCATCAGTTTAATTTCTGCTTAAAAATAAGCACTTTTAACTATAATTATACAAATTGGAAAACCGATCTATTTTTTCATTTACATCAACTATTGTTTCAAGTCCATTTTCTGCTTCCTGGTTAATCATATGAGGAGCGTTCTGGTATTGATCATGAAGTCATTGAGAACAGAGAACAGTAAAAGTGAATAGAAAAATAATTTCAGACAAAACAATAATTTATCAGCTAAAAATGCATTATCTTTAGGAATTCTTTGCACTATTTTTTCTTAATATAATTAAAATCGGTGGTTAATTTTTTCAGTCGTAAAATGGCCGGAAATCATTTGAATTGCAGGTGCCTTGTGATTTTATTCTTATGTTTTGGAGGAATTGTCCATCTGCAGGCGCAGCCGCAATATTCAAGATTCGATCATCTCACTGTAAACGAGGGTCTGTCGAGTAACCGTATACGGTGTATATACAAAGATAGTAAAGATTATCTTTGGATGGGAACCGACGTAGGCCTTGATAAATACGATAGCTATCAGGTTAAAAAATACAGAAATGATGAAAAACAGCCTGGAACAATCAGTAGTGATATTTTAACAGGTATTTATGAAGACCGGGAAAAAAATCTTTGGTTTGGTACTTATGATGGTCTGAATTTGTATGATCCTGCTAAGGATAATTTTAAAGTATTTAAAAACAATCCAGCCGATAAAAACAGTATAAACAGCAATTGTATTACAGGTATTACCGAAGACAAAAAAGGAAATCTCTGGATTGTATCCGATGGAAATTGCCTGAACAAGTGGGTTCCCCAAAATCATAATTTTATTAAATATCCATTTGAGAGCAAGAAGCATGAGTTATCTGTTCGCCCATCGAGGATGATAGCAAAGGATTCAAAAGGATACCTTTGGGTAGTTTCTCTAAGCCGGGGTATTCATCGTTTTGATCCTGAATCCGGAGAATTTACAGAATATGACGACCCTTATATTGATTCCGGGAACTACTCCTATAAAAGCATATACATTGATAATCAAGATAAAATTTGGGTTGCATCAGATGGTAGCGGATTCTTTTCTTTTGATCCGGGAACTAATAAGTTTGAACATTTTGGATCAAAAGGCGACGGCAAAGGGACTAACCAAAATATTGTACTTGATATTCTTCCGGAAGACGACCGTTATTTATTACTGGCGGTTGATCAGGGAGGGATAAACCGTTTTGACAAAGTATCTAAAACATTTGAATATATCATGTATGATCAAATAAATGATGAAGGACTTAATAATAACGGAATCTGGTGTTTTCACAGAGACAGGGAAGAAATTTTATGGATAGGTACCTCCGGTGGAGGAATCAACTATTATAATCCTAAAAAAGAAAGATTTAAATTGTTTACGCACAATAGTAATAATCCCAAATCATTGTCATACAATTTTACCGATTGTTTTTATGAAGATCATGAGGGTTTGATATGGATTGGTACCGATGGCGGCGGGGTTAATGTATACGATCCTGAAACAGGTAATTTTACAATATATAAGCACGAACCTTCCAATCCTTATAGCATAAGCGGGAATGTTATACGACGTATTGTGGAAGATAAGGATCATGATATCTGGATTGGAACATGGGATGCCGGGCTTAACCGGTATGAAAGAAAAACAGGAAGGTTTTTTCGATATATGCCTGATAATAAAAATCCTTCAAGTATATCAGGCAGAACTATTTGGAATCTTTTTATAGATCATAATAATACTTTATGGTTAAGTATCTATAATGTAGGTATCGATTTATTTGACAAGAAAAAGGGAGTGACCAGACGGATCAGGGCCAACCCGGATAATCCTGGTTCGATTAGTGGAAAGAATAGTTGGTTCTTTTTTGAAGACTATGAAAAAAATATGTGGATTTGTACACAGAATGGTCTGGATCTCTATGACAGTTTAACGAATTCATTTAAAGTATATCATTTCCCTGATAATGATATCGGTGCATTCTGTAAAGATAAGGCCGGAAATATATGGGTAGGAACTAATACAAAAGGAATGTTTTTGTGTAATCAAAACGGAACCATAGTTAAGACATATGATATAACCAATGGGTTGCCCAACAATAGAATTCATGCAATTGTAGAAGATAGTCATGGTAATCTCTGGATTTCCAGCAATAATGGTATCACCCGATTTGATCCTAAAACTCAGAAATTCAGGAATTATTCCAAAGAGGATGGTTTACAGGGCGATCAATTTTATCAACAATCTTTTCTTAAAACGCGCAAAGGAGAAATATATTTTGGCGGATACAGTGGTTTCAACTCATTCTATCCCGACAGCCTGAAAGATAATGACTTCATCCCTCCCGTTTATATTACAGATTTCCAGATATTCAATAAACCAGTGGTTTATGCAGTTCCCGGAGCCCAGTTTCAGACACACATTAATGAAGCAAAAGAAATTACACTGAATTGGAGACAATCGGTCTTTTCATTTTCATTTATCGCCATCAATTATACCCATCCAAAAAAAAATCAATATGCCTATATCATGGAAGGCTTTGAGAAAGAGTGGAATTATACTGATGCTTCAAGACGATATGTCTCGTATACAAATCTCGACCCTGGAGAATATACTTTTAGGGTAAAAGCGTCAAACAATGATGGAATATGGAACGAAAAAGGAGTTTCATTACGAATAATCATTTTACCCCCGTGGTGGAACACTTGGTGGTTCAGACTAATTATTATTTCTGCAATAATCTTAATATTAGTTTCCATTTTTCTTTCACGGGTACAAAGTTTGAAAAATCAAAAGATATTGCTTGAAAAATCAGTAGCAATAAAAACTGCTGAATTACAGGAAAAAAACGACACATTAATAAAACAAACAGAAGAACTTAATAAATCAAATACCCTACTTGAAGATCGGCAGCAGCAAATAGAAAAACAAAGGGAAGAATTATTAACTCAAAAGGAGGCGCTTTTAGAGATGAATAATGAATTGCATGAACTCAATGCTTCAAAAGATAAATTCTTCTCTATTATTGCACATGATCTGAAAAATCCTTTCAATTCCATTATCAATTTAAGCGAAATAATGAAAGAAGAAATAAAATCAGGTGACCTTGCAGGAATTGAGGAGTATGCCGGAATGATAAATATTTCTGCTGTTCAGACGTTGAGGTTACTTGAGAATCTCCTGGAATGGGCAAATTCACAGACCGGGATAATATTGTTTAAACCTGTACCAATTAAATTAAGTGAACTTTTAAATGAAGAATTTAGTATATTAAATGATATGGCGATAGGGAAAAACATTGAACTTAAAAGCTCCTTCACTGATAATTTAACGATTATAGCAGATAAAAATATGATCAAAACCATATTGCGAAATCTGATATCAAATGCTATTAAGTTTACTCATAAAAACGGTAAGGTGGAAGTAAAAGCTATAAAAAATAACCAACAAGTGGAAATATCAGTATCAGATAGTGGCATCGGGATGACAATAGAAACTATGGCAAAACTTTTCAGGATAGACGCTAACCTTTTAACACTTGGTACTGAAAATGAAAAGGGGACCGGACTTGGGCTATTCTTATGTAAAGAATTTGTTGAGAAGCATGGTGGAAAGATATGGGCTGAAAGTGAATCAGGCAAAGGAAGTATTTTTAAATTTTCTCTTCCATTGGATATAAATATTTATGAATGAGACTTGTCCAGGCAGTTCCACCTTTATTATCGTATTGTTTTCAGTACGTCATACTCAATCATTTCTATTTCGCTAAATCCGCGCCAGCGATGCTGTTTTGAGATGTAAGATTCAGGTTCTCCGGAGAAACATGTCAATCTCTTTAGCCACTTTTCTGCCTGAAGCTATGGCATTTACAACCAGACTTGCCCCGCTTACCGAGTCGCCTGCTGCAAAGACCTTTTGCCGGCTGGTTGATTGGTTTTCATCAACTTTGATATTTCTTCTATGATCAAGCTCCAGATCAAGTTCTGACAGTAATCCATCCAGTACAGGATGAACAAATCCCAAAGCAAGTAATACCAGATCAGCATCAATTTTCCTGTGGGTTCCGGGAATAGCTTCCATAGAATAACGTCCGTCCCTGATCTTCCATTCATTATCTTCCACCTCAACCCCGGTTACATGGTTCTCTTTTCCGATAAACTTTACTGTGGAGAGGTTCCAGTACCTTTCGCAACCCTCCTCATGCGAAGTGGATGTCTTCAGTACTTTCCCATAATATGGCCAGGGATTATTATCCGCACGGGTTAAAGGCGGTTTTGGAAGGATTTCAATCTGCATAACGCTTTCTGCTTTCTGACGGATTGAAGTACCAACACAATCGGAACCGGTATCACCTCCGCCAATAATCAAAACCTTTTTACCTTCAGCATTTATGGGATTATCGGTTGCTGTAAGCTGACCGGAATTAACCCGGTTCTGCAGAGTAAGAAAATCCATGGCATAATGGATCCCATTGAGTTCCCGCCCCTCGACAATTAAGTCGCGTGGATGTGTAGCTCCGACAGCTATACAGATTGCATCAAATTGCTCCAGAAGTTCTCTTCCTGAAATATCTTTGCCAACATTTATT
>JAPLED010000017.1 GCA_026391475.1 Bacteroidia bacterium
CAAAGACTCTTCTTGACCATAATCGACAGATATTTGCAAAAATAAGACGATTATCAATATCTTAGTAATTATAATTTCATGTAAAAGCAGTATTTTTAAATAATCTGACATAGGTAACTCATCATTGTTAACGGGACTGTATTCGGAAGTCGGAAGACGGATCAATTAGGAATTAGAAATTAGAAATTAGAAATTAGAAATTACGAATTGAGATAAGATAATTCTTAATTCGTAATTCCCAACTGATATTCGGACTTTGGACTAATTAATTGCTGACATAGAAATGGATAATTGGAAGTCACTATATATTTATTTCATATCAGGAACGGGAAATGCACGTATTTCGTCAGAATGGATTGCAGATGAGGCTGGCAAAAAAGGACTTAAAACAGTCGTGCAGCAGATTGACAGGTTAGAAAATATCGTTATACCACGGGCTGATGAAAAGCCGCTTATCGGTTTTGCTTTCCCGACCCACGGTTTTAATGCGGCTCCTATAATGCTCAGGTTTATTGCCGGTTTTCCCCCGGGTCTGTGTAAGGAGGTTTTTCTTCTTAATACCCGTGCTGGCATGAAGCTTTATAAGTTGTTCATGCCCGGATTAAGCGGCGTTGCTCTTTTGCTTCCTGCTTTTATCCTATGGCTTAAAGGTTATAAATGTATTGGATTCAGACCGGTTGACCTCCCATCAAACTGGATTCCTCTTCATCCCGGACTAAAGAAAAAAGTGATTGAATCTATATTTATAAGGTGTGAAAAGATCGTCAGAAAATTTGCCAATAAGATACTTACAGGGAAAAAGGTATACAAAGGACTTGAAAGTACCCCAGTTGATCTTTTATTAAGCCCGATTGCATTAGGATATTATGTCGGAGGAAGATTCTTCCTTTCAAAGACTTTTATCGCTAACTATAACTGTAATAATTGCGGCTTATGTATCAAAGAGTGCCCTACATCTTCAATTAAGCTTGTGGGAACCCGGCCATATTGGAAATTGACCTGTGAAAGTTGTATGAGGTGTCTGAACCATTGTCCACAGAGAGCAATTGAGGCAGCTCATGGTATGGCTACTGCTTTCTGGATAATATTCACAGCAGTAAATGCCCAGGTCTTTATATTCATTATCAATACCCTTAACATTCAGCCTGATGTCTGGTGGTGGAAACTAACTGCTCAGGTTATAGGTATAGGAGGAATGATACTGATAGCAACGGTTTTGTACAGGATAATGCATTATGCAATGGGTTTAAAAGCTGTAAAATATCTTGTCCGGTTTACTTCACTTACAGCATTACCCTTCTGGAGAAGATACAGATTTTTGAAAAACAGTAAAAATCATAGCACTTCTGTTAAATAAAAAATAACCACTTAAAGAATAATTCAATGAAACTGATAAAGATATTAATAATCGCCTCATTCGTACTCGCCTCATGTAACGGATCTGACCAAATAAAAAAATCAAATCAAAAATATAAAACTATGGCATTAGACAGTACAAAACAATACGGTTATAACAGGGATTTCCTGAAGAAACATACCAATATTATCGAATTAAAGAACGCCAACTCTGCCCTCACTGTAGTTCCTGCCTGGCAGGGAAGGGTTATGACCAGCACTTCTGAAGGAGATGCCGGGTTTAGCTTCGGGTGGATTAATCGCGAACTTATTGCTTCCGGAAATATTCTTCCTCATATTAATGCCTACGGTGGTGAAGAAAGGCTATGGCTTGGACCTGAAGGCGGCCAGTTTTCCATCTTCTTCAGCAAGGGGAAATCATTTATTTTCGAAGATTGGCAAACGCCAGCATTTTTAGACACTAAACAATATGAACTTATATCAGAAACAGATTCATCAGTTCTGTTTGCCAGTGATATTGTTACAGAGAACTACAGTGGTACACTTTTTAAACTAAGGCTTGAAAGAGATGTAACAATTCTAAGTGAGAAAGAGATATTAAAGCAAACCACCATTGATGTAAAGGGCTTGAAATGTGTTGCCTACAGGTCAGGGAACTCAATCATTAATAAAGGGGAAATTGAATGGGAAAAGG
>JAPLED010000120.1 GCA_026391475.1 Bacteroidia bacterium
AGGCTTTTTGACAGGTATTGTATCCTGTGCAAATATGTTCTGCTGAATACAAAATATTTGCAGAATTAGTATAATCAGTATTTTTTGAAATGTCTTCAAAATAAAACAAACCGGCATTAATCGCCAGATACCTGTATAACGTGCGATAAAGATAATTATTTTCAGGAGTTCAGGCGGTCAAATACCCCTAAAATGCTCTCCATCTCTTCCGTGCTTTCAAATGGGATAACGATCTTACCCTTCCCCTTTTCGTTTATTCTGAAGCTTACTTTAGCTGAAAATAACTTATTGAGATGGTTTGAAAGCTGAGTGAAATCATCATTGAGCTTCCTCCTCTTTTCAATCTTTCCGGGGTCTTTGATTTTTTCCGATTGAAGTTGCCTTACCAGCTCTTCTACCTGTCGTACAGACAGTTCCCCATCAATTATCTGATAATAAACATTGATTTGCCTTTTGGGATCTTCTATATTGACGAGTGTCCGGGCATGGCCCATCATCAGTTGTTTGTTCTTAAGTCCGAGTTGTATCTCGGCCGGCAGTTTGAGAAGGCGGAGATAGTTTGCTACAGTTGACCGTTGTTTGCCAACCCTGTCGCTCAACTGCTCCTGGGTAAGCTTGCACTCCTCTATGAGTCGCTGAAAACTTATTGCGACCTCCACTGCATCGAGGTCTTCGCGCTGAATATTCTCTACCAGTGCAAGTTCGAGCATAGCCTGATCATCAGCTGTTCTGATATAAGCAGGTACATGAGTAAGCCCTGCCAGACGTGCAGCCCTGAGTCTCCTTTCACCAGCAATAAGCTGATATTTGCCATTACCGGTCTCACGTACTGTAAGTGGCTGAACAATACCAAGTTCCTTTATTGATGTTGCAAGTTCTTCAAGAGACTGTTCATCAAAACTCATCCTTGGCTGAAAAGGATTAGCTTCTATCGAATCGACTGATATATCAAGGTTGGCTTCAACTTTCTTTTCAAGAACCTCTTTCTCCACACCATCTATCAATGCACCAAGACCTCTTCCCAACGCATTTTTCTTTGTCATATTCATTACTATTTCAGGTAATTAATAAGTTCTGTTAACTATTTTTTCCTCTGGTTTCCTGTTTCTCAATCAGCTCTTTGGCAAGATTAAGATAATTGACCGTACCTCTTGAATCGGCATCATAAAGAATAGCAGGCTGACCAAAGCTTGGTGCTTCAGAAAGCTTGACATTCCTCTGAATGATTGTTTTAAAAACCATCTGCTGGAAATGCTTATTTACCTCATCAGCAACCTGGTTCGATAACCTGAGCCGGGAATCATACATAGTAAGAAGGAATCCCTCGATCTCAAGATCCGGATTAAGATTATTCTGAATTATTTTTATCGTATTAAGCAGCTTGCCGAGTCCCTCCAAAGCAAAATACTCACACTGAACCGGTATTATTACTGAATGAGATGCTGTAAGTGCATTCACGGTAAGCAGTCCGAGCGACGGAGAACAGTCAATGAGAACGTAATCATAGTCTCCTTCAATTTTCGTTAGTACCCCTTTAAGTATTTTTTCTCTCTCTGGTCTGTCAAGCATTTCAATTTCAGCACCTACCAGGTCGATATTTGAGGGTATAATTGAAAGGTTTTCAACTTCACAGGCCATTAAAGCTTCCCTTGGCTCTTTCCCGTCTATCAGACAATCATATATTGTACATCTTATCTGCCTTGAATCGATTCCTATCCCTGAAGTTGCATTTGCCTGTGGATCACCATCAACAATCAGCACCTTTTTCTCAAGAGCGGCAAGACTTGCCGCCAGATTTATTGCTGTTGTAGTCTTCCCAACACCACCCTTCTGATTCGCTATTGCTATAATCCTTCCCATCTCTTACCTTTAATTATTTGAGTTATATTTTGAGTTTCAAATTTACTATTTATGCACTACTGCTACCGGTAGTGAAAGATGTAATTGTAAACATTTTCCCGTGGTTTTCAACATTTTGTTAACACCAGATAGATTACTCGAAAAGCATAACTTCCTGACTTTGTGAGCCTTTGTGACTTTGTACCTTAGTGGCAATTCTTCATGTCATCATGACTCTAAGGGGTACTGAGCTTCATAAAGGCATCATTAGTATGATATTAATCTGGTTTTTAGAAAATTATCCGATTTATTTCCATCTTTGTCTGCCATAAAACAAAACCGATAGATGAATCAAAATTCCAACCAGAAAGAATGGCTGGTCATAGTTAACCCTAATGCAGGGAACAAAAAAGGGAAAAAGGACTGGGACACCATTTCGGATCTTCTTAAAAAAGAGAAATTATCCTTTTCCGTGAAATTTACAGAAAGAAAAGGTCAGGCCATTGTCTTTACACAGGAGGCAATTACAGCAGGTTTCAGAAAGATAATAACAGTGGGTGGCGATGGGACTCTCAATGAAGTTGTTAACGGAGTTTTTTTAAACGATGACTGTCCCACTTTAGATATTTCGCTCGCATTGATACCCGTAGGTACCGGGAATGATTGGGGGAGAATGTTTGGAATACCTCTTGATTATAAAAAAGCGATTAAGATAATCAGGGATAATAAACAGATGTTACATGATGTCGGACTGGTTAGTTTTTTCGATGGTCCCGAGAAAAAAGAGAGGCATTTTATAAATATAGCAGGATTGGGATTTGAATCGGTGGTAGTAAGAAGAACCAATATCCAGAAAGACAAGGGACGCAGTGGCAAATTAATATATTTCTACAACCTGCTAATGAGTCTTCTTTCTTACAAAAACACTAAAGCTGAGATAATTATTGACGGGGTAAAAAGCATTGCAGATGTTTTTTCAATCAATGTAGGCAACGGCAGGTATTGCGGTGGCGGCATGAGACAGACACCAGATGCGTTGCCAAATGACGGGCTTCTTGATGTAACAATCATAAATGGCATGGGTAAGTTTGAGATAATCAGAAACCTTAAAATACTCTACGATGGCACAATCCTCAACCATCCCAAAATTGACGGATATAAATGCAAAAACATTAAGGTAAGTTCAGATTCGGTAATTTATACAGAAGCGGATGGAGAATCGCTGGGCCATACTCCGGCAGAATTCAGTATAATACCTGCCAGTATCAATATAGTTTACGGAACAAAAATTATTCAGTAAGCCTGATCTCATAAAGCTTTGGCCATTTCTTTCCTGTAACAAATATTCTCTTCCCCTGCGGATCGTAAGCAATTCCATTAAGGACATCCGTATCGGGGTTTCGTTCCGATTCCGGCAAAAGACCTTTCAGATTAATATATGCAAGGACTTTGCCTGTTGCAGGATCAATCCGCGCTATATTATCATTCATCCATATATTGGCCCATATCTCCCCATTAATATATTCAAGTTCATTGAGAGAATCAATCTTCTTCTCGTTGTCATAAACTTCAATTCTGGAAACAACAGTAAACATCTCCGGTTCAAAGAAATATAGAATATTTGTTCCGTCGCTCATTATAATTTTATCATCAATAGTTGTTAATCCCCAGCCTTCTGTCGCATAAGAGATCTTATTTATAACGTTAAAAGTTGATTTTTCATACACAAATCCGACTTTATTTTGCCATGTTACCTGATATATACGGTCACGGTAGAGAGCTATACCCTCGCCAAATAATGATGCATCAAGATTATGTTGCCTGATTACCCTGCCCGTTCCCAGTTCCACTTCCCTCAGGCTTGAGCCGGTTATCTGTCCTGTGCCTTCGAATAACACACCTTTATCGTAAACAAGCCCCTGGGTAAATGCCTCCCTGTCATGAGGATATGCATTAATCACTCTGTAACTGTTCCTTTTGGGAACTATATCCGAATAGATTATCATAAAACGGGTAATGGTATTCTGTGATCTGCCTCCCTTATAAGCAACCGCTTTTAATGATTTCCTCCCTGTTGTAACGGTATAAGCCGCTGGAATAGAGCATTCCCAGGGTTCTGATTTAAGCGTTGTTACGGCTTTACTATTAAAAAATATCAACACCGAGTCGGGTAATCTGTTTTTATCTTCCAGTGCCAGAACCACATTGATCGGGTCGTTGAGCTTAAATCCGGTATTCTCTTCAGGTGAAATCATTTTTACAAGTTTAACAACAGTTTCTTCGCCGGTAACTATTGCAGGAGCAACTCCTGTTTCTGTTTTTTTACCAGGCCGTCCCGAACATGAAATAGTCCATGATATAAGGAGCATTACTATAACGAAAATTATGTATTTTGTATAATCAGTTCTCATTTGTCCTGGTTTTCCTGCTGAATAAAGTTTAAAAATATTTTTTCGTACATCTTTTCGGATACTCATGATCAACTATTGTTCCATCAAAATTGATTGCAATCTTTATATCGGTGAATTCAATCATCTGATCCGGGTTTATTAATACAAATTTAAGAAAAAAGAGAGAAGAATTTCTTAATTTTACTCCCCTTCTGAATTATGATATCCAATTTCAAGATGAAACATATTCCAAACTTTATTACTTCGCTAAACCTGGCAGCAGGTTTTTTTGCAATAATTTTTGCAGCCAGAGGAGACGTGGTAACTGCTTCATGGCTGATACTTGCAGCAATGATATTCGATTTCCTCGATGGTTTTTCGGCCCGGTTACTTAAAGCATATTCCGCAATAGGGAGAGAACTAGACAGCCTTGCCGATGTTGTAAGTTTTGGTGTTGCTCCCGGGTTTATTATCTATCAGTTGCTAAATGATTCTCTCTCAATATATGGACCAATGATCGCTGATTCTAATAGTGTAAAAGCCACACTTATCCTGTCAACTACTGTTTTAATGCCTGTTTGTGCAGCTTTGCGGCTGGCAATATTCAATATCGATACAACTCAGGCAACAACGTTTAAAGGTTTACCCACTCCGGCGAATGCACTTGCAGTGATCTCTGTTGTTATTGCCGGGCATTACTCTCATTCTGCAATTTTCAGTTCATTTACCGGTTCACCAATATTATTGATTGCTTTTACAGTCATATTATCATTGATGATGGTCAGCAGGATCCCGTTACTATCTCTGAAGGTTTCAAATCTTAAGGTTAAAGGAAATGAGGGAAGATTAATTCTTGCCGGATTGGTTGTGGTCTCTTTTGCAATTTTCGGGATCAATGCAGCTCCCCTGATCATACCGTTTTATATTATAGCATCCTTACTTTCACTGCTCTTATGACCAATGACTATTCCTTTTCGGGGAATTTCTTTTCGTATATAGTTAAAGAATATTTTATAACAAACCAGCATAATATTATAAAGCCTGGCCATATTAAGTATTGAAGAATTTCACTTATGTACATGTCTGATTGTCTTAATGTCTAATTGTCTAAATGTCAGGCGACAGGCAACTGGCATCAGGCGACAGGGGTCTTCCTGTAGCCTGTAGCCTGAAGCCAGTTGCCTGTTGCCTTAATATACATGTCCATCTGATTTCATTTCGTTTTCTGTTATTTTCGTATTATTAATTGCTTTCCATGCATACCATATATATGCAAAAACAAATGGGATAATAAATGAAACGTACATCATAGTTTTCAGGGTAAAGAGGCTCGAAGATGCATTCCTTATGGTTAATGAGCTCTGCAAATCGTATGAAGAGGGATAAAATGAAGTCCCGTTAAAGCCGGCTACCAGAAACAATGAGAATACTGCAAGCACAGTACCTGCTCCGGAAAACCAGATTCCTTTCTCACTGTTCCTTAATACTGATATACCAATACCATATAAAACCCCAACCACTCCGGTCAGAAATATGATCAATACAAGCGGCATCTGAACAAAATTATGGAGATATTTAAACTTTTCCACCGTTACAATACCGGTTGCAGGATCGGCAGCAAACCCTTTTGAAAAGAGTAGTGAAATAACAAAAAACAGGAAGAAGAGAAGAAAAGGGATAGAGTTCAATATCAATTTTTTACCTGATTCTTTTATAAGATCCTCATCATCAATAGTGTTGATAATATATAACAGCCCATTTATTCTGGCAAGAAACAATACAGTAAAACCAAGTGCAAGGTTTCGTATATTCAATAAAGCTTCAAGTCCGTACCATGCAGTTGCCCATTGTACCTGATTCATCCTGTTCAGACTGAACTGTGAGCCGGTGAAAAAGGTGGCAACTGCTGCTCCGATAAGAAACGGGCCGAGTGAACCATTCAGGAAAAGAAACACATCGAATGTCTTCTGCCCGAAAATATTATCCGGTTTTGACCTGAATTCATAAGCAATTGCCTGAATGGTAAAACTGAACAATATTGCGATCCATACCCAGTAAGCACCTCCAAAACTTGTCGCATAAAAAAGCGGAAATGAGGCAAAAAAGGCACCTCCAAAAGTGACAAGAGTGGTGAAGGTGAACTCCCACTTTCTCCCCATTGCATTAACTATCATCGTTTTCTGAAGATCGCTTTTCGGAAGTGAATAGATCATTGATTGTCCTCCCTGTACAAACATCAGGAAAACGAGCAGGCTCCCCAGCAGTGAAACTATTATCCACCAATAGTGTTGCAGGAACAGATGTAAAATCATTGTTGTCATAGTGTTTTCTTTCTAATGTCTGGGTCCTGTTTTTACCTGTTTAACCATGATTGATATCTCCGAAATAAGCAATGCCGTGAAAAGAACCGCAAAGAGAATGAAAGTTGTGATCACCGACCCTGAGTTGATTTGTGAGACAGCTGCTGACACAGGCATCAGATCCTGAATAATCCAGGGCTGCCGGCCCATTTCGGTAAGTATCCAACCCAGCTCACTGGCGACGTAAGGCAGAGGTATTGACAGAAGTGCTATCCATAAAAACCATCTGTTATCAGAAAGTGACCCTTTGAACAGGAAGTACAGAGCTGTAGCAAAGATCATAATAAAGAGAAAACCGAGTATTACCATCAGGTGAAAAGAATAAAATGATACCGGCACATTCGGGATCACATCTTCAGGTTTATCAATAGAAGAATAACCAAAATATCTGAAATATTTGTCATGGAATTCCTTGTCGCGGAAAATACCTTTAATACTCTTAAGTTGTTCCTTGTCATTAATCATCCTGGCTCGTTTGTAATCCATAAGAACATCCTTTGCAAACTGACCCTTCTGCATTTTTTCCGATACTGACATTATCCCCCTTTTCTCATTTCCAAGTACATGATCAGTAATTCCCTGAACATATGCATCTTTGTCGCCTCCCGTAAGTACCGAAAGTAAACCCGGAATCTCTATCTTAAATGCAAATTCCTTAACAACCCGTTCTCCGATCTTTTTATCAGTATCTTTCAGTACCCCGACTGCTACCAACCCGGCATTGCTTTTACCTTCAAACAAGGCTTCCATTGATGCAAATTTAACAGGTTGCACTTTTGATATTGTTCTGGTAGATGCATCGCCTGTATATGCAACCATCAATGAAGATAAAAGTCCGAATACCCCTGCTATAAGGATGCTTCGCCTTGCCATAAGTTCCTCTCTTTTCCTTATGAGGAACCATGAGCTTATACCCAGCACAAACATTGATCCCAGCAGGAAACCTGATGATATAGTATGCAGAAATTTATCGACTGCAACAGGATTAAAGAGAACAGCCCAGAAACTAACCATTTCATTTCGTGCTGTTTCAGGATTAAAAATCATCCCGACAGGATTTTGCATCCAGGCGTTGGCTACCAGGATCCAGAGGGCGGACAGACTGGCTCCGATGGCAACCAGCCAGGTTGATGTAAGATGAAACTTTTTACTTACTTTATTCCAGCCGAAAAACATCACCGCAACAAAAGTCGATTCGAGGAAGAAAGCCAGAATACCTTCAACTGCAAGAGGGGCTCCGAAGATATCGCCTACAAACCATGAATAATTCGACCAGTTAGTACCGAACTCAAATTCAAGGATAATGCCGGTTGCAATACCAATTGCGAAGTTAATTCCGAAAAGAGTCATCCAGAACCGGGTAAGACGTTTCCATTCCTCATTACCAGTCCTGACATATATGGTCTCCATTATGGCAAGTATGAAGGATAAACCAAGCGTAAGAGGTACAAAAAGCCAGTGATACATAGCAGTCAGGGCAAATTGCGCCCTTGACCAGTTCACAAGGACCAAATCTACATTTTCAATCATGGTTAGCTGGTGAATTAATTAATTGATCCAAAACATATTCACTTCTCTGTTTATCGTTATCATATTTGGTCTTAAGAAAATCCGGGAAAAAGAAGATCTTCAATATAGCAAACATAATAAAAAGCTTAATGATGATTATTATCCACACCTTTCTTCCCCAGTTTGACATATTCCTGAAGCCATCATAATAAAAACGTAAAAGTTGGCTTAAAACAGAGAATATCAGGATCATTTATTCAATAGTTAATGTAAATTACCATACTCAGGCAAATTCCTGATAGCAAGATTAAGAATCGGTTTCATTGCCCGTCTCCTCATTTTCCCTGGCAGGAATTTGAGTTTTTCTACCCATATTTTCAGATGACAGGCTGGAAGTGATCTTCTGTACTGCCTTAAAATTATAAAAAAACTCCTTTGCAAAAACTCTCATAACCGTATAGGCAGGTATCCCTAAAATCATTCCCGGAATCCCTGCTGCAAATCCTGAAGCAAGTACAACAACGAATATTTCGAGAGGGTGAGCCTTGACGCTATTGGAGAAAATAACAGGCTGAAATACAATATTATCAATCAGATGTGTAATTGCCTCAACTATTATCATATATGTAACGAGAGGTCCAAAATCCTGATTAATGTGTGAAGCAACTCCCATTATAATCGCTATAAACAAACCAATCCATGGACCAACATATGGAATAACATTTAAAATTCCGAGGATAAGCCCCATAACAAGAGCCTGTTGAAAATCGATACCTGCAATAGTCATTCCTATTGTAATAAGTATCATTATGCAGGTGCTTTGTATCACAATTCCTATAAAATATCTTGTAAGAAGTCTTTTTATTGAATACAAAGCCCGTATTACATTATCAACATATTTATCCGGCACCCACATTAATATTGATTCAAAGAACAAACGTTGGTCCTTAAGGAAGAAAAATGTGATAAATGTAATTGAGAATATTGCAACCAGAATGTTTCCAAGGATACCCATAATTGAACCCAGAAAATTCTGTATCATGTTAACATTTAATACTTCTGATACTTTAGCCGCAATATAATCCTGAATAGAAAGTTCATCTGTGATATCTTTGTTAAAAGCTCTGAAAAGATTCTCAACCCTATTAATAGGATCTTCAATATACTGAACAATTTTTTCGCTTGGGATGGACGAAAAATAGTGAATCTGCGTAGTCACAAGAGGGACGAAAATAACAAAAAACAGTATGATAATTCCCCAGATAATAGCGAGGGTGAGCAGAGCACTGAGCGGCCGGGGAAAAAACCATTTCTTTATCCGGATTCTGCAAAACAGATCTACAAGAGGGCGCCCCATTATAGATAAAACCCCTGACACTAATATGTACACAACAATATTCCGGAAATACCAGACACAAGCCAAAAGCAGCAAAATTCCAAAAAAGATAAGAATGTTTCTTAACGTTGCTTTCATTGTAAAAGAAATTTCTTTCTACAAACCTAATCCAAATTTTTTAAATTCCCCAAAAATATGTTTTGCGAACATGAAATCTCCTCTAAGTCCCGGAAATTAATTAATTTACAAAATGCCATATTGTCCGTATATATTTTAATTATTCGGCCATTATGTCTGTTTTTGTTATTTGGAACAGAGTTTGAAAATATTCATTCGCAACAAATAAATTATGTTAAACTTAAAAAATAGGAGGACAAAGCCATGTTACCAACAATTACCAAAAGAAGTTTCAGGCCATTTTACATGCCGAATCTTTTTGATGACGATTTTTTCCCTGCTTTCCAGAATAGGACCAGCTCAATGCCGGCTGTAAACATCAGGGAAGATGAAAAGAATTACATTCTTGAACTTGCTGTTCCGGGGATTGATAAGAAAGATCTGAAAATAGATATAAATGAGGATGTTCTTACAATCTCTTCTGAAACCAAAATTGAAACAGAGGAAAACAAAGATGGGTACAAGAGAAAAGAGTTCAGCTATTCATCTTTCTGCAGAAGTTTTTACATTCCTGAAAATGTGAACAGGGATAATATTGAAGCAAATTACAAAGATGGAATTCTAACTATAGGACTTCCCAAACAGGAGGTAGAAAAGAATAATATCACAAGACAGGTTAAAATTTCATAATTTTTCTACAAAAAATCCCGGTTAATTACCGGGATTTTTTATCTGACTACATTCTTCAATGAATTTCCTGGAAAATTTTCTTCCGAAATCTTTTAAAAATTCCTTTTTGGAGCCACCGGGAAAAAATTTAAAGGCTGCAGTTTCTTCAAATACCTTAAATTTAAGGAGACGCAGGTTTTCGAGTATTATCTTTGGCGCTTCGCCGCTCCAACCGTACGATCCGAAAGCACCACCGGATTTACCCTTGTCTCGTAGTGGATTTATTAAAGCAAATAACTTATATACCGGGAGTAATGTATTCTGATTAATGGTCGGAGAACCAATAAGTATAGCGTCAGCAGCGATTATTTTTGATTCCAACTCTTCAGAAGTAATATTTTCGATATCTGCAATATCTACATTCATACCATCAGTCTCAAGGATTCCGGAAGCAATATACTCTGCTGCTTCCTTAGTATAACCATAAGCCGATATATAAGTTATCAGTATTTTCCTATGATCCTTCTCCGTTACAAGCTTCAAATATTCATTCGCATATTTTTCTGATAACTCTATTGCTTTTCTGCTGTTGTTACTATGGATTGGACCATGACCGGGACAAATAAAATCAAAATCAAGAGGTTTTATCTTATCAATAGCTTTCAGCATAAACCTGCTGAATGGTTTCATGATAACGTTAAAGTAGTATTTAAATGTTTCTGCGTATATTTCAGAGAAATCACTAAACATTTCAGATGAGCAATAATGTGCCCCAAAAGAATCGCAAGTAAACAAAATCTTATCCTCCACAAGCAGAGTAAATATCGAATCGGGCCAATGAAGGTTCGGAGCCGAAATGAATCTCAGGGTTTTATTCCCGAGGTCCAGGATGTCACCATCTTTTACTACTACCGATTTAAAGGGTTCATTAACAATATCTTCCAGATACCTGATTGCATTCCCACTACCAACAATAGTAGCTGAAGGTACCAGATCAAGAAGAAGCCTGAGACTTCCGGAATGATCTGGTTCGGTATGATCAAGAATAATATACTGAATCTCTTCTAGTTTTGTAACTGACCTTAGTTTTTTCAGATAAGTTTCACTGAATTTTTCTTTTGCAACCTCAATAATTGCCTTCTTTTCAGCATTTATAAAATAAGAATTATAAGTTGTTCCATAATTAGTATTCATCACTATATCAAAAGTCCTGATGTCATAATCAAGTACCCCGATCCATTTAACATCACTTGTAACATCTATTATTTTATCATCTACCCTGCTCATATTATCAATAATTTTCAGATTTTAGCTATTATACTCTTATTTGCCTTCACCTGTTGAAGGATTGGGATCTCAACTTCAGTTCCAAGCGGTAAAAAAACATCTACCCTCGATCCGAATTTAATGAATCCCAGTTCATCACCCTGCATAACATTCTGATTTTCTTTTGCATAAGTTACTATTCTCCGGGCAACTGCTCCGGCAATCTGCCTTAAAAGTATCTCCGTTCCTTCTTTTGTTTCAATAACGATTGTACTCCTTTCATTCAGCTCAGACGATTTCGGATGCCATGCAACCATATTTTGTCCGGGATGATAACCAACATATTTAATCCTTCCCGATACCGGGTATCTGTTACTATGCATATTGAAAGGAGACATAAAAATTGAAATCTGCAAGCGCATATCCTTGAAATACTCGTTTTCCATTGTCTCTTCAATTACAACAACTTTCCCATCGGCAGGAGCATAAATAAGTCCCGGATCAGGTTGCATTGTTCTTGCCGGCAGCCGGAAGAAAAAGAGTACAAAAATATAAAACATTAATGAGCAGATAATAAATGCCCATCGTACAAGTTCCAGATCTACCCAGATGACATTAACGATGACATTCAGAATCAGCAATGCCATAAAGCCGAAAAATAAAATCTTATATCCTTCCTTATGAATATGAATCCTCATTTCTATGAAATTTGCACAAAACTAATCAAGTCCTGCCAATCATCCAAAAACTGATATAAAAAGATATACCAGCGGGAAAGATATTATTGCACTGTCGAACCGATCGAGAAATCCACCATGACCAGGCATGATCGTTCCGGAATCCTTAACGCCAATGCTTCTTTTCAGCATTGATTCTGCCAGATCTCCATACGTACCTGCTACCGAAACAATTACAGCAATAATTACCCAGTGAGTTTTATCAACTACACCCAGCCAACCCGAAAGCAACCAGGCAATCAGAGCAGCTATTATTAAACCTCCAAAAAAACCTTCCCATGTTTTCTTAGGAGAGATCCGCTCCATCAACTTGTGTCGACCGAAAGACACACCCGTCAGGTACGCTCCGGTATCATTTGCCCATATAAGAATAAAGAACCCGATAATAATTCCGGGTGAAAATGAGATGCTTTCATGAGGAAGTAATGAATTGAGACCTGTTCGGGAAAATGCTGAAAATGGGAACATTGAAAACGGTATTGCAGTATAAAGCACTGAAAAAAAGGTATGCGCCAGTGAGTCAAATGGTTTCTCCTGTTTCCTGTAGAGCTCCATAACTATAATTATTAACATCATTGGTATCAGAACCAGAAAGGAGTTTTTTGGTATCACTCCGAAAGCGATCAGTGTTGATATGACATAGGCTGTAACCCCCGTAACAATTCCCGGAACCATTTGTGGCCTGACGCCGGTGTTCCTGATCAAAGAGTAATACTCATACTGGGTACCGATGAGCATAACGAGGCCGGTCAGAAAAAAGGAGACGGGATGAAGCCAGAACCCTCCCATTACGAATATCACTATCCATGCTCCGGTTAAGGTTCGTCTGAAAAAATTATTCAAAATTTCAGTTTATTATTCTTTACCTTTTATTTTTGCCTTTTTCACAGTTTTTTCAGGAGTCGCAGCTTCTGTGACAGCTTCTGTCTGCTTTGATTTGGCTTCAGCTTCTCTCTCTTCCTTCAACACATCAGCTTTTCTCTTTCCAAAAATTCTTTCAAGATCTTCGCTGAATATTACCTCTTTCTCAAGAAGAAGCTCTGCAAGCTCCGTAAGTCCTTTCATATTATTTTTGAGAACTTCCTTTGCCCTTATATACGACTCTGCAATTATCAGGTTAACCTCCTGGTCGATAAGCTCTGCTGTCTTCTCACTATATGGCTTTGTAAATCCGAAATCAGATTGCCCCGATGAATCATAAAAACTTATATTACCAATCTTTTCGCTCATTCCGAAAAAGGAGACCATGGCATAAGCCTGTTTAGTAATTTTCTCGAGGTCGCTCAGCGCACCTGTTGAAATTTTTCCGAAGATAAGTTCTTCAGAAGCTCTGCCTCCAAGGGCATACGCCATTTCATCGAGAATCTGTTCGCGTGTGGTAAGTTGCCGTTCTTCAGGAAGGTACCATGCGGCACCAAGTGTTTTTCCGCGCGGGATAATGGTTACTTTAAAAAGAGGGCTTGCATGTTCAAGATGCCAGCTTACAGTAGCGTGTCCAGCTTCATGATACGCTATTGTCTTTTTCTCAACCATTGAAATGATCTTGCTTTTCCTTTCCAGACCACCAACAATACGGTCGATAGCATCAAGGAAATCCTGCTTTTCAACAACAGTTTTGTTTTTCCTTGCTGCGATAAGGGCCGATTCGTTACAAACATTAGCAATATCAGCGCCTGAAAAACCTGGTGTCTGCTTGGCCATGAAGCCTATATCAAAACCTTTTTCAAGTTTTATTGGACGAAGGTGAACTTTAAATATAGCTTCCCTTTCGGTAAGATCAGGCAGTTCAACATGGATCTGACGGTCAAACCGGCCTGCACGCAGCAGAGCCCTGTCAAGGATATCAGCCCTGTTAGTGGCAGCAAGAATAATCACGCCCATATTCGTCCCGAAACCGTCCATCTCAGTAAGGAGCTGGTTAAGAGTGTTTTCGCGCTCATCGTTTGATCCGAAATTTGCATTACGCCCTCTTGCACGACCCACTGCATCTATCTCATCAATAAAGACAATACATGGGGCTTTTTCTTTTGCCTGTTTGAAAAGGTCCCTGACCCTCGATGCACCCACACCGACAAACATTTCAACGAAATCGGATCCGGAAATGGAAAAGAAAGGCACATTTGCTTCACCGGCAACAGCTTTGGCAAGCATCGTTTTGCCTGTTCCGGGAGGGCCTATTAACAGAGCACCTTTTGGAATTTTACCTCCAAGGCTGGTATATTTCTTAGGATTCTTAAGAAAATCAACGATTTCCATAACCTCTGTTTTGGCCTCTTCGAGACCGGCAACATCGTTGAAGGTTAACTTAACATTTGTATCTTTATCAAAAATTTGTGCACGTGATTTACCAACACTGAAAATACCTCCTGCTCCACCAGCTCCACCTCCTGACATACGTTTCATGAGAAACAGCCACAAAATAATAAGTAATGCAGGAAACAGCAGCCATGAGAGTGCGTCAAGTAAATAATTTTTACGGTTTATAAATTCAGGATCAGGGGGTTCTTTATCGGCATAACCTGCACTCTTCTTAGTCTCTGTGATGAAAGGTTCAAAACTGCTGATATCCCCTATATTATATGTAAAATTTGGTTTGGGTACTGACATCCCGAAACCAGTACCGGGTTTTGGTAGTTTGGCATATTTTTCCGATTCCAGGGCCTTCTTGTTAAGGTAAAACTCAGCATATTCCTTATTAACCACAATTATTTTTTCAATTTCGTGATTAGCGATCATATCCTTGATTTCGCTTTTAGTTGTTTTCTGAGCTGGTTTCCCACCGTTGAGTAATGAAAAAAGAATAAGAGATACAGCGAGGACTGCAAAAATCCAGTTGGTATTAAAACGGGGTTTAATAGTTTTATCAGGTTTTTTCTCTGTTCCCTGATTATTATTAGTCGTATTTTCTGTCATAATTATTTAGCTTACTGTAGTTTATCTTCCATAGCTTCAATAGTGGCATCAGCCCAAAGCGACTCAAGACTATAAAAATTCCTGTATTCCTCAAGGAAAACATGAACAATTACATTACTATAATCCAGAAGTACCCAGAAACAATTGTCGAGCCCTTCAACGTGTAATGGTTTCTCACCTGATTCTTTTCGTACAGTGTCATCTACTGAATCGTAAATTGCACTGACCTGTGTTCCGGAAGGGGCACTACAAATAACAAAATAATCCGTAATTCTGTTTTCAAGTTTCCTTAAATCAATTTTCAGAACATTCTGTCCTTTCTTTTCAAAAATTCCCTTTATAACGCTACTTAAAAGGACTTCAGCCCCGTCAGATCTTTTCTTCATCAATATTTATCAGTTTGATTTTAAGTCGCAAAAGTACCACTTTTATCTGTATTTTTGTAACAGTAAACCTCTTTTTGCAATTTCAATGCCAATATCCACCACAAAGTAGGGCCACAGGGTTAAAAAGACCTTAAATTAATTAACTATCTGATAATCATGATAATAGGATCAAAACTATTTTTTTTTGATAATCTGCCATCGACAAATACTCATACTGCTCACCTTTTAAAAAGTAATGACCTTCCGGAAGGAGCTATCGTTTATACCAATTATCAATCAGCAGGCAGGGGACAGATGGGCAATAAATGGGAAAGCGAAGATGGTAAAAACTTATTAATCAGCATAGTACTATTCCCTTCAATGATAAATCCGGCCGATCAGTTCTTTATTTCGATGACAGTCTCGCTTGGGATTTGTGATTTTTTGAAGAGATATATTTCTGTTTGTGCAATAAAATGGCCGAATGACATTTATGTAAACAATGACAAAATAGCAGGTATTTTAATTGAGAACTCCATTATGGACGATCAGATTGAAAACACAATTTCAGGAATCGGGCTTAATATTAATCAGGAGAAATTTTTAAGTAACGCTCCCAATCCTGTTTCTTTGAGTTTATTAACAGGATCCAGCTACGATCTTGCTACATGTCTCAACCAGCTGGCTTCCGATCTTGATAAAAGATATAAACAACTTATATCAGAACACTTTGCCGAAATTAAACATGAGTATGTTTCGCGACTTTACCGTTTGAATGAATTGAGTAAATACCGGGATCGATCTGGCTTATTTACCGGACGTATAATAACTGTTACTGACAATGGCAGGTTACAGATTGAAAGAGAACCCGGTAATATAAGCGAGTATTCTTTTAAAGAGGTCGATTTTATTCTTTAGTATCCTTCCAACCTCTGAAAACTTCCATTTCATATATAAGTTTTTCCATGAACTGTCCGATAGGTTTAGCTGCCATCATCTTCAGCATCGGGTTAAGATCTGCGTTCAGAGAAACTTTTACTTCAGCAGGGGTTTTTTTATTATCGGAGATATGCAAAACCAATGAAATGTCATTTTTTTTCAGGGCATTCCCGGTATAAACTACTTTAGTATACATCTCCTTTTCAGCAAGCCGGAAGCTTACAATTCCAAGCATTGGTATGCTTAAACAGACCGATTCTCTTTCAGCCTGCCAGTTTTTGACTGTCTCCTGAGGTATGAATTGTTCAAAGTTCCTGATATCTGTAACAAAATTAAATACCTCTTCTGCAGTGCATGATAATTTGCCGGGTCTGCTTTCAAAATAAGACATATCATCCATAATTAGTTACTATTTCGTTCCCCAGACTGAAGGATTGACTCTCCATTTTTTCAATGTTTCAACTTCAACCTGCCCAATATAGCCTGTTTCAACAGCAGTATCAACAAGTACTGAGTAGTTGCTCAGTGTATACAAAGCACAATTTTCAGCAGCAAATCCATCTGATGCTTTTTTAAATTCGTAAGTAAATATTGCAACCATGCCCATAACATCACATCCGGCTTCCCTGAGGGCTCTGACTGCACTCAGGCTGCTGCCGCCGGTAGATATCAGATCCTCAACTACTACCACCTTCTGCCCAGGTTCATAATAACCTTCAATCTGGTTACCCAGACCATGTTCCTTTGCTCCTGACCTGACATAGATAAATGGCAACCCAAGTTTATCGGCGGCAAGGGCACCATGGGCTATTGCTCCTGTTGCAACGCCGGCTATCATTTCTGCCTCAGGGTAGAGTTCCCTGACAAGTACAGCAAAAGAATCGCGGATATATGACCTCACCTCAGGAAATGAGAGTGTTTTGCGATTATCGCAATAAATTGGGGACTTCCATCCCGAAGCCCATGTAAAAGGATTTGATGGTTGCAATTTAATTGCTTTTATTTGTAAAAGATATTCAGCTGTTTTTTTTGCGCTATTCTCCATAAGAATATGTATAAAGTTCATTTCGAAAACAGATTCATAATGATAAGCCCTGAACCTGACCGGTTACAAAAATACGGCTTATTCCATAAATTCTATGATACGAATGAACTTTATAAGATAATAGCAGATTTTCAGTCAGATAAGAGCATCTCCTCCATCAATATTTACGGACCCGACATCAAGCATCTTTGGAAGATCTTCAGGATCTATTTTACAGAAGTGGGTGCTGCAGGCGGATTGGTAAGGCACACATCAGGCAGATACCTCTTTATTGAAAAGAAAGGAAAACTCGATCTTCCCAAGGGTCATATTGAACCAGGCGAAGAACCGGAAACATGTGCTTTAAGGGAGGTACGTGAAGAGTGCGGGATCGTAGGCCATAATATCGTCAAACCAATATGCCCCAGTTATCATACATATAGCTGGGAAGGAATTTCATACCTCAAGAAAACAAGCTGGTTTCTGATGCAATATGATGGGGAAATGATTACTGAACCTCAGATTGATGAGGGTATTACGAAAGTTGAATGGCTTTTTCCTGACGAATTAAATAAGATTAAAAGCAGTGCATGGTTGTCGTTGATGGAACTCATAAACTCATCGGTTCTCAGGACCTGATGTTTCAATCCTCTTCCCCTTTGTAATCTTTAAGATTAATTGCTCCGGGAACAAACATGGTAGCATCCCCGCCGTTTCTTATAATATCACGTACAATAGTTGAATTAATATGTGTATGTTCGGGGACTGTAAGCAGAAAAACTGTTTCGATGCCGGGAGCCATCACTTTGTTTACCTGGGCAATAGCTCTTTCAAATTCAAAATCAGCAGCAGTTCTGAGTCCCCTAAGGATATAACCTGCGCCATTCCCCCCACAATAATCAACAGTAAGCCCTTCATAATGATCAACTCTCACTTTTGGTTCATTCCGAAAGACTTTTGTTATCATCTCTTTCCTTGTTGCAAGGGGATAGAAGCTTTTTTTCAAAGTATTGGCGCCTACGGCAATAATTATCTCATCAAACAGGCTCAACGCTCTTCTTACAATAGCTTCATGTCCGATTGTTATGGGATCGAAAGATCCGGGAAAAACTGCTATTTTCTTCATTAGAATGATATTTTTTTCGGGTTCTTCACTTTTTGTTTCAGCAACGAAAGTTCAAGCACACCCATGATTGTTTCTACATAATGGAATTTCAATCCCCTGATATATATTTCCTTAATGTTTTCCACATCTTTTCTATTCTCTTCCGAAATGATTATCTCCTTAATACTTGCCCGTTTAGCAGCAAGAATTTTTTCCTTGATACCACCAACAGGAAGAACTTTTCCTCTCAGAGTAATTTCACCTGTCATTGCAAGGTATTTCTTTACTTTCCTTTGTGTGAATGCCGAGGCAATGGAAGTTGCCATGGTTATACCGGCAGAGGGTCCGTCTTTCGGAATCGCACCTTCGGGAACATGAATATGTATATTCCAGTTTTCGGAGAAATTATCAGGTAAATCGAGCATTGATGCATTCGATTTCAGGTATTCAAGGGCGATAATGGCCGATTCTTTCATCACCTCTCCAAGGTTGCCTGTAAGAGTCAACTTGCCGGTACCTTTGCTAATACTGGTTTCCACAAACAATATCTCTCCTCCTGCAGCTGTCCATGCAAGGCCTGTAACAACACCTGCCTGGTCATTTCCGGAATAAAGGTCCCGGGTATATTTTGGTGGGCCCAACATTTCACTCAGAGTTGCCTGCGAAAGAGCCGGATCATATTCTGTTTCAGAAGCAATATTCTTTGCTGTAACCCTTACTATTTTTGCCAGACGTTTATCAAGTTCCCTGACACCGGATTCTCTTGTATATTTTTCGATAAGTGTTTCCATCACCTTTTTATCGATGGTGATCTGGTCCTGTCTGACGCCGTGATTTTCGAGTTGTTTTGGGAACAGATGCCGCTTTGCTATCTCAAGCTTTTCTTCAACAAGATAACCTGTTATTTCAATCAGTTCCATTCTGTCCCTGAGCGCAGGACTAATAGTTCCAAGATTATTAGCAGTAGCAATAAACAACACTTTTGACAGATCGTATTCCATTTCAAGGAAGTTGTCGTAAAAAGTACTATTCTGCTCCGGATCAAGAACTTCCAGCAAAGAAGATGAAGGGTCGCCCCTGAAATCCTGTCCCACTTTGTCGATCTCATCCAGAATAAAAACGGGGTTTGAGGAGCCGGCTCTTTTGATATTATGGATTATTCTTCCTGGCATTGCACCAATATATGTTTTTCTATGACCTCTGATTTCTGCCTCATCGTGCAATCCACCAAGTGACATTCTGACATACTTTCTGTCAAGGGCCTTGGCAACTGACCTGCCAAGAGAAGTTTTTCCTACCCCGGGAGGGCCATAAAGGCAGAGGATAGGAGATTTGAGATCGCCTTTAAGCTTAAGAACCGCAAGGTGTTCGAGTATTCTTTCCTTTACCTCATCGAGGCCAAAGTGATCCCCGTCGAGGACTCGTCGTGCATTATTAAGATCCAGGTTATCCGTTGTATATAAGTTCCAGGGCAGGTCCAGAAGGGTTTGAATATAGTTTACCTGAACAGAATACTCAGCAGCAGCAGGGTTGAGCCTATGGAGTTTATCAAGTTCCTTCCCGAATACCTTTTTGACATCATCATTCCATTTTTTTGTTTCAGCCTTTTTTTGATACTCTTCAATCTCCTTTTCAATCGGATTTCCTCCCAACTCATTCTGAATGGTCCTCATCTGCTGATGGAGAAGGAATTCCCGTTGTTGCTGATCGAGGTCGCTTTTAACCTTTGACTGCAATTCATTTTTGAGTTCCAGAACCTGAATCTCCTGGACAAGGAACTCGAGCAGCATAAACCCCCTGTCGCGCAAGCTGCTCATTTTCAATAGCTTTTGTTTATCCTGAACCTTAATATCAGTATTGGAGCAGATGAAATTTATCAGGTATGTATTATTCTCTATATTTTTTATAGCAAAAGAGGCTTCGGGGCTGATATTCGGATTAATCTTAATAATCTTAAGCGACAAATCTTTCAGAGAGCCCACTATAGCATCAAAATCCTTACTTAAGATCTCCGGTTTTATTTCAGGTATTGTTCTGACTTTTGCCATGAAATAGGGATCATCGGAGACAAGTTCATGTAACACCATTCTTTTACGCCCCTGGATAATGGCTGTTGTGGATCCGTCGGGCATCTCAAGAAGCTTAACTATCTGACCAATAGTGCCAACAGAATGAAGGTCCTGGAAATTCGGGTTTTCAATATCCGGATCTTTTTGCGCAACAGTACCTACTATTTTATCGTTGCGGTATGCATCTTTTATCAGTTGAATTGACTTGGGACGACCAATTGAAATCGGAAGAACCACACCCGGGAAAAGCACTGTATTTCTGAGTGATAGTATTGGAATAGTCTCCGGAACCTCAACATCTTCAAGTTCACCGTCATCACCGTCGGCAATAATAGGAATTATATCTCCCTCTCCATCAAGAATATCCGGAAGTAATATCTCACTGACAGGTTTCCTGAATTTCTTTTCCATCTGGTATTTACTCCTTACTTTTTACTTTTGTCTTTCCCCTTTTGTCTTCAAAGGGTGCGCCAAAATTACATAATATTTTTACATCTGACCCGAAAGAGGGCTATGCAATGATTGTGCCATAGAACAGATAAAAAACAAAAAGCCCCCGGATGGAGGGCTTTTATCTGTTCTGCTTTAACAGTTATTTCTTTTTCCCAATATGATCTTTATAGCGGTTCATATATTTATCAACCCTGCCGGCAGTATCTACAAGTTTCATTTTACCGGTATAGAATGGATGAGATGTGTTTGAAATCTCAATCTTGATAAGCGGATATTCATTCCCATCTTCCCATTTAATGTTCTCTTTAGAAGGTGCGGTTGACTTACTTATAAAAGAAGTTCCATTTGACATGTCCTGAAATACCACAAACCTGTAATTGCCCGGATGAATTCCATTTTTCATTGCTCAATATTTTTTGTCCTTAATAATCCAGATAAATTCTCCTCAATTAGGGTTTGCAAAATTAATTAACATTATTTAAAATACAAAGGAATTTTGAAATTATTGATCTTGCTGTGAAATATCATGTTTAACCCTGTGTTTATCAGCCATTTCGTCCTTATATCTTATAAAAGTCAGTTTATCATTTATAAAGTATCGGTAGGTAATGTGTGTTTTTGCTTTTTTTGCGCCAAGGGCTTCATAAATTGCAATCATTTTGGGATTAAAATCACCTACCCATGACAATTCCAATTCTTTAAACCAGGGTTTCTTTTTAAATACTTTGTAAAGTTGCAGAAAGATAGCAGATTCTACTCCACTATTTTGATACGATGGATGAACTCCTCCGACGACACCTCTCATTCTGGTCATTTTATGGGTTACCTTGTAGTATGCAACCCGGATTAGATTCCAAAGATGAAGTTTCCCGTTCAGATGTTTAAGAATCTGGTTCAGATCGGGGAACAGGATGAAGAATGCAATTGGTTTATCATTAAAATAAGCAAACCATATAAGTTCTTCATCAAGGATTCCTTTTGCCTTTTTAAGAGATCCTTTAAGAAATGCCGGATCAAGGGGTGTAAAATCTTCTTTAAACACCGACCATGTTGAGTTATAAATCTCAACAATATCATTTACATACTTTTCTTTGTTTCTGATCTCAAAATGTTGAAATGAATAGCCTGGCCTTTTAGAGAGCCATCCGGCAATTTTCATGATCCGTTCCGGAAATTGTACTATCTCATTATCTTTTCCACGCACATCTCTGTGGTAAGAATATTGCTCAAAATAGTTTTTAAAACCGTACTCCTCAAAGAAGGCCCTGTAGTACCTTTTATGGTATGGCATACCAAATCCCTGTTGCACGAATCCTTCTACAAGCAATCCCCAGTTATTATCATTTTCACCGAAGTTTACCGGGCCATCCATGGCATCCATTCCCCGTGCAGCAAGCCAATCCCTGGCTGTATTAAAGAGGGTAAAGGCAGCTTCTCTGCTCTCAATAACCTCATAAAAGCCAATGCCTCCGGTAGGCTGGTTGTTGGCGGCTGATCTTACACGATCGATAAAAGCTGCTATCCTGCCAATAGTATTATCATTATCATCTTTCAGTATCCATCGGATTGCTTCGCCATGTTCAAAAGTATGGTTCTTTGCAGGGTCAAACACAGAATCGATACCTGAATCAAGCTGGCAGACCCAATATGGATCTTCTCTGTATAATCCTTTTGGGAAATTAATAAATTCCTTTTTATCGTGGTTTGTTATAACCTCAATTACATGCATAATATTAGTTGCCTGTAAATCAATCACTTGTTGATTTATTCAATTAGTTCTTCGGGTTTTCGTTGCAAATATAGTCAGATTTTTAAAACATAAAGAGGGAAGTCGGAAGTCCGAAGCCGGAAGACTATTGCCTATATAGCTCGTAGCTCGTAGCTCATAGAAATGCAATAATATCAGCCATCAACTATCAGCTATCAGCTACCAGCTATGAGCTATCAGCTATCAGCCATCATCCTGACACTTGTCGCCTTTATTAGTGTATATCGATAACTCTGTGGTCGATCAGAATGAAAAGAATTGCGATGAGAACAGAATAAAAAGCATACAGTTTGACAGGGATGTATTCAGATGGTTTAATATTCATTTTGATCCACAAGTATCCTGCAAGGAAGATTTTTTCTATTGTATAAACAATAAATGTTGAAAGTGCTACTCCTATAATTCCATAACCCCATTTTATCATCAAAAGGCTTAAAGGGATGTTCAATGCCAGTATCAGGACTGCGGCAATAAGGGTAATGTGAGTTTTTTTTCTGCCTACAATTACTGTCTGTGGAAAAACAAGTCTTGGAATTATAAGCAAAGAATAGATAAGAAATATGTCGGCACTTTTTTGAAATTCGGGGTTGAATATACGTGGGTAGATCCATCTTGCAAAAAGCATCATAACCATAGTGGCGGGGAACAGAATGTGCATGATCTGCTTTGACTTAACCCTGATTTTTACAAGAGACTCTTTCATTCTCTCGCGGGTAGAAAATTCAGGAAGCATTGCGTTGCTGAGTCCGTTTGCCAGCATAAGTACAAGTGGAAATTCTTTAGCACCGTAGCGGAACCAGGCAAATATTGCCGGATCCCTGTAAACAGCCGAAACAATGACACCATCGATATATTGAGGCGAACCACTGATAAGTGAGGTTAAAATTAAAGGTATACCCAGATAGAGATGTTCCTTCATGAACTCAACCGATATCTTCATTTCGGTATAACGTCTTAACAATACTATCAACCAGACCCATCTGATACCGGATATAGCAAGCAACCCGTAAATTGACCAGATTATGTCTTTGCCAAATAATAAAGGTGTAATAATAAAGGTCAGTTGTGCTGCAAAGGTATAGAGGCCATATTGAAAGATACGATATGACCTGTTGTTAAGGAGATAAATATATTCAATAAGGCATACCGGACTGCTGAGTAATATGTACAGCAATAACAGGTTAATATATGGAACATTCCCAGATAAATGGAAAACCGAAAAATTGTTTTTAAGTGAATGTCCGAGTGCAAAAAACAGAAGACTGAAAAAGCATAATAAAAGAAAAGCATTAAATATTTCGGGCGATTTGGATAATCCATTATCCCCCATTTTACGGTAGGTTTTATTCCTGTTGTAAAGAGGAAGAAGAGACTGGATGATTCCTGTTACCCAGAAAAAGGTCATTATTCCTGCAATGAACATGAACATCTCCCAATGTCCGATCTCGATCCTGGTAAGATGGGTAAGTTTGCTTTTAGTAAAAACTATGCTAATAATAAGGAAGACAACAGGTTTCATCAACTGGAAGAGTTGCATCCCCGATATATTGTCTATAAACTTTAATCTTCTCAAAACAGAATATTTACTTATTAAATTCTTTCAGATAACACCTCTTGGGTTAAAAAATTGTGCAGGAAGGTTCATTTTTTTATGAACCTTTCAAAGATAGTAATTGACTGCAGTATGAGAAAATAAAATTTAAAATTTTGTGAAATAGAAATTTTGACCTTATTTTGCACTCCGTATACGGTGGATGTAGTTCAGTCGGTTAGAACGTCGGATTGTGGTTCCGAAGGTCGTGGGTTCGAGCCCCATCTTCCACCCTAAGTCATCGCAAGTAGCTCATTATCAGCAACTTGGAAAACATTTTATTAGCTCTGCGCCAAATTTTGGCGCAATTTGCGCCAAGATCGGTCTCAAAAAGCTTCAACCCACTGAAGACATGTATCCGTTTAAAAAAGCAAGACTCAATGATTGTGCAGGAAATCTCTCTGGCAGATGGTATGTTGAGTTTTCTGTATGGGATACCCAAAAATCAAAGCTGGTCCGGAAACGTTACTATGAAGTGAACAATATTGCTTCTGAGCAGGACCGAAGGGTGTATGCAAACCGGATCATACAACAGTTAAATAAACTGCTCAAGGAAGGATATCATTTTGATGTGAACAAAGTCCCCTCCCCCTCACAGTCTGAGAACCAGGAGAAACGGACCTATACCACCAGTGATGCTGCAACTTATGCCCTGGAGATTAAGAAGGCTTCACTTCGCTCCACCTCTTACCCCTCATACAAGAGTACTGTGAAGATTTTTAAGAAGTGGGTTTCCGAAAACCACTTGCAGGAATTGGACGTTACCTATTTTGATAAGCTGCGCGCCGTGTATTTTGATGATTATCTTCTTGTGGAATGTGGCTTTGCTGCCAAGACTGTTAACGGTCACGTCTCATACCTGAAATCGCTTTTCCAGGTGCTTGTCGAGCATGAGGTCATTCGAAACAACCCTTTTAAGAACTTAAAAAAACATAAAGAAGGGGAATCACGGAGAAACATGGCTTTCAATGAAAAGCAGATGGCCGCTATTAAAAAGATCCTACAGAAGAAAGATCCTGGTCTGTGGTTATTTATCCAGTTTATCTATTATTGTTATTTAAGGCCAAATGAAGTGCGGCAGCTTAAGCACAGTTTTTTGCGATTGGATAAAAACCAGATTTATGTACCAGGGCATATCAGTAAAAACGGGAAAGAAGGTTATGTAACAATGCCGGAGTCTTTCCATAATGTGCTGGTTGAATCAAAGGAATTTAACTCTGGGCAGGAATATGTCTTTCAAAGTCGTAGTGAAGTAAAACCGATATCAAAAAATGTGATGGGAGAAAGATATCGTAATCTAACGAAAGATCTTAACCTCAGTAGTGACTACACCCTTTATTCCTGGAAACATTCAGGAGTAGTAGCGGCCTACAGAGCCGGGATTGATATAAAAACCATACAAAGCCAGTGCAGGCATCATAGTCTGGAACAAACAGATATTTATTTAAAATCATTAGGTTTAAATGTTAACCTGGCCGTTAATAAAATGCCGGAATTATAATTGGTATGCGCTTCGGTACAAAAGCCGGGCAATATGACAACCTTTGGCTACTTTTCCAAGCAATCACATAATTCTTTTTATGCAAGAATATTGCCAAATTCCCTTTCCTGCATAAACAATTTTGGATGGAGTGCAAGTGGTCGTCCGTTCGAGTCGGATCACCCCGACAGCGTTTGCGACGTTTAAAAAAGTTAAGTGTACAGTTTTGTGTACAGTCCTTTCTCCAGGGAAATTCGACTGTACACTTTTTTTTTCAACCAAATCAATTTGATTTTTTAAGTAATAAAACATATTCGTAATCACGAATACAACGAACACTAATAGAGCAGGCAGACCTGATTCCCTTTTTCGGAAAATACTGGTCGGATTGAAAAAATGTATTTTTATTACATTTGTAAGTTATGCCTTATAAAATAACTATATTTGTATTCTTTATAATTCATAACTTGTAAGAATATGCAATTAATTGACCGGCCACTTTATACCAAAAAGATCAGACCATTTATCGGAAAGGGTATCATAAAAGTTCTTACCGGACAACGAAGAGTCGGTAAAAGTTGTATCCTGCAGCAACTGATGAAAGTGATAAAAGAGGAAGATCCTTCAGCCAATATCATATATATTAATATGGAGTTTGAGGAATTCAGGATGATCCGGAATGATAAGGATCTGTTTGATTTTCTTAAAGGGAGGTTCCTTCCAAAGGTTGAGAATTACCTGTTTATAGATGAAATCCAGGATATTGAGGGTTTCGAGAATGTATTGAGAAGCCTTCAGGCCAAAGAGAGTTGCGATATTTTTTGCACAGGAAGCAATGCAAAAATATTATCGGGAGAGCTTTCTACCTACCTCTCTGGAAGATTTATAGAGTTTCATATTCATAGTCTGAGTTATCCGGAATTTCTTCAGTTTCATCAGTTGGAAAGTAATAATCAGAGTCTTATGCTCTATCTCACTTATGGAGGAATGCCATATTTATCTCGCCTCAGCTTAACTGATGAAATGGTTTTCGAATACCTTCGTAACATCTATTCCACCATACTGCTGAAAGATGTGGTGAAGAGAGAGGGAATCCGAAATGTTGATTTTCTGGAAACACTTGCTCTTTACGCAGCTGACAACGTAGGTAGTCTTTTTTCGGCAAACAATATCAGCAAATTCCTGAAATCGCAGCGGACTGATATTTCAACTACTCAGGTAATCAGTTATCTGAAAGCATTATGCAATGCATATTTAATAAATAAAGTCGGGAGAATCGGAATCAACGGTATTAAAAAGTTTGAGGTTGGTGACAAATATTTTTTTGAAGATCTTGGACTAAGAAACTGTTTCCTGGGCTTCAATTTACAGAGAGACATTCATAAGCTTATGGAGAATGCCGTCTATCTTCACATTTCATTGCTTCAATATGAAGTTTTTGTCGGGAAGCATGATACACAGGAAGTTGATTTTATCGGGATAAAACAGGGACAAAAGGTATATATTCAGGTTACATATCTTATGACCGACGAAAAAACCAGGGACCGTGAATTCGGGAACCTGCTGAACATAAAGGATAATTACCCGAAGTATGTTGTGAGCCTGGATGATTTTAACAAAGGAAGTGATGTGCAGGGAATCAGGCACGTACACCTGTCAGATTTTCTTAAACTTGAGAAGTTACAGGTTGAATAGTTACTGTTTGTGTTTTGTACTGTTTGATTTTTAAGTAATAAAACATAATCAGTAATCACATGAGTAATATAATCTGTTAATGGCGGTATTCCACTTTTTGTTTTCTATCAGGATTAAAGCATCATCAAATGATTCTTCAGCTCTCTGGAATCTATATTTGATATACTCATCTTTATTTTCAATCTTCATAGCCGGATACCTTCCTTTTTAACATTTTTATAAAGAGGGGAAAAGATCAGCCTGTTTTGCCAGTAATCTTTTGAATAGATAAATGTTGAAATAATCTGACCTGACTCAAGTTCCAAATTATAAAGATCGTCTCTGAATTTGTCTTCAATTTCGTTAGTAATGTCCAGATTATCAATAAGGATAAGTATATCCCAATCTGAATCAGGCCGGTTATCTCCTCTGGCTCGTGATCCGAAAAGAAAAGCCTCCGCGTCTGGATCTTTTCCATGAATAGCCTTTGAAATATTATCAAGAATTGAAGCCCGTTTCATATCGACAAATTGTTTAGCCAAAGATACGAATTTTTGTTTTATCATAATTTGCAGGAAATTTACCACGTACCATAAACAATATAACAATGTTTGTATGGCACAGTTCAGACTAAAATATCAATGAAAATTTGTTTATAAATCAGGAATATTCCGGAATATTCCTGATTTATAAGCCATTTTATGGACTTTTCCGAATTATCCTGCGATTAAATAGATTTTAGGATTCCTCAACTTTAGTTTGAGTAGGGATCTGGCTTTTCATGACTGCATAACAAATTATAAAGCCTAAGCCAAATGCAATACAATACCAAATAAAGCTGTTTTTCTTACGTTGAATTTCATGCTTTTGTAAATGCTCCAGCAGAGGATTTGTCGAATTATTAAAGATCTGATTCATGACAAATAAATATTAAATGTTCATCATTGACTATTTCAATAGTATAGCCATATTTATCAAAAAAAAATATTTTCTTATTAAAACGTTCACGTATGATTGAAGGACAGTCAAATTTTAATCCTTGCTCTAATGCCACCAAATATGAAATACCACGTTTTTGTGGGTCAAGCTTATACAAATATGCAGCTACAGTCTCATTTTTTTGAATCAGAAGTTTAGCCGTATTCCCGACTTTATATTTTTCTTTTTGGTGTTGTTTTTTATATCTACTTTCACAATCGGGATGCGATTTTCTGTTTCCGTGAGCTTCTTCTTCCAGTGGCTTTTTGCATCTATTGCATAACCTTTTCGCTATTAGATGTTCCTGATCTTTTTCCATTTTTTATTTTTATTTTAATCTTTTAAAATATATCTGATTTCTATTATCTTTTTCATTACATAACTAGTTTAAATTTTTGTAGTAGGTCTGAATTGTCTTTAATTTTAAGTCTTTTTGTAGAAAGCGGAGCCGGCTCGTAATTTAACAGGTCTTCAATTCGACAATTGAAAAACCGGGCCAACCGTGCCAGGTCATCTACTGGCATACTGTAGTTTTCATTCACCCTTGTATACATATATCGGAAGAATGTTCTGGAGCTTATTTTCAATGCTGTTGGTAAAATTTTTATTGCTAACTTGTACTCTTCGTGAGTAAGTAACTCCAACCTCTCTTTAATTTTATATTTTAAATCAATTTTGGATCTCACAGATTAGGATTTTGTAAATTTTTTCATATCTTTGTAAAGACATTGCAGTATCTTATCTTATTAACTTGTATTTATCTTTACAAAGATATGTATTTTAATTTACACAAGCAAATAAATAATAATTATTATGAGTATTGGGTCAAGAATAAAGGTAATAGCTAAATCAAAAAAAGTTTCTCCTCAGCAACTTGGAAACATAATAGGTAAAACCAGGCAGGCAGTTTATGACATTTATAATGATCGTGTTTCAATTAGCATAGATACTGTTGTAAAAATAGCCAAAGAACTGAATGTACCACTTATTACATTATTAATTGAGAATCCAGATGCATATTATGATTTGATGCCAAAAGCCATCCCCATCGAAGAAATTCTGAAACTGCTGACATACATTCATGAAAATACAAAGGAGGGATTGGGTCTGGTGAATCTTCGAATTACCAAATCAAGTGAAGGAATGTTTATCTTGGAATCAGTATTTAATGAACTAAAAAATGAAATTACCGAGGAGGAAATTAATAAATTTGGAAATTACGTATATGAAAGTTACCTGGTTACTTCACCTGAGTTGTTAAAAAAATAATTGAATGCTTTTAAATTATTACTACAAAATTACCACTCTTAAATAAATGTTTTAACCAGGTAAAAAGACATTCTGCGCCAAATGTTATAACTTTGCAAAAAAACAGGTCTGCGCCAAAAAAAAAGCCTTTTGCGCCAAAATGATGAGTTTAACAAATTAATATTCAACTATATACAAAATGAAGAGATTCAACCCCATCTTCCACCCGAAAAAAAGTAGAGACAGGTCTCAGACCTGTCTCTACTTTTTTTAAAATGATTTCCGACATACTGTATCAGTTTTCAGTTTTTCTTCTGTTTTGTGGCCTTTGTATCCTCAATCTTTCTAAATCTATAATATTTTGTATATGCCAGGAATGAGAGTGCCGTCAAAACGATAACAGCGATATAAACAAACGATGGCACCGGAACCGGATCTCCTGATGCATAGGAATGCAGGCCCGATAAATAATAGTTCACACCAAAATAGGTCATCAGAACTGATGAGAAGGCAAAAAGGGATATCAGGTTGAAGGTAAAGATATCCTTCATACCCGGAATCATCCGTGAATGAATCACAATACTATATATAATTATAGTTATGAGCGACCATGTCTCCTTTGGATCCCATCCCCAGTACCGGCCCCATGATTCATTTGCCCATACAGCTCCTAGAAATGTCCCAATTGTAAGAAAATAGAGCCCCAGTGTAAGTGTCTTGTAGTTGATAACGGTCAGCTCATCAATGGTATTTGCTATCTTCTCCTTGTTCTTATTGTTCGATAATGCTAGCAGTATCATTGTGATTAGCCCAAGAATTGCACCTAGTCCAAGGAACCCATAGCTGCCTGTAATGACCGACACATGAAGTGTCAGCCAGTATGACTTAAGAACAGGTACAAGGTTGGTTATCTCAGGGTCCATAAAACTGAGATGAGCAACCATAAGAGTCATTGAAGCCAGTACAGCTGTCGCTGAAAGAGCAAAAGCCGATTTGCGAATGAAAATAAATCCTGCCAGTATTGTAACCCATGAAATAAAGATCATTGATTCATATCCGTTGCTCATTGGAGAACGACCTGCGATATACCATCTGAGACCAAGTCCGAGAGTATGAAACAGAAATCCTGCAAAAAGCAATATGCCAAGAACCCTTACAAATAAAGAGGTCTCTTTTTTACCCCTGATCACCATGGTAATCAGTCCTATAAGCATGATCAATCCAATAGTTGCATAAAACGGGAAGAGACGTTCAAAGATGCTGAGTTTATAATACAGCAATTCAGCATTGGTTTTTGATTTTGAAGGAAGATCATATCCTGCAAACCTGGTCTGATATTCACTTATCGATCCGGTAACCTGCCGGGTGGCTGCAATATTATTAGTTTGAAGAGCATCTGTAAAAACAGGAATAATATTCTTCAGATAAAGCGAATCTTCTTTACTCACAGCTTTTCCGAGAGCTTCCTCCGATGATCCCCAGTTATATGTTCCGTCCTTCAGAGGGAATAACTTTAAAAAATCACCTTTATAAATCATAAAGACGATATTTACCCGTTCGTCGATTTTCATCACCTCCTTATCCATCTTGCTTCTATCGCCGGGAGCTTTAGAATAAGCAGTATTAACCTCTTCAGAAATCTTATAAGTTCCGCTGCCATCAAGGTTGACAAGATCGGAAAATGCAGCAAATTTCCCACTGATACCCAGTTTGCTCTGGAGATCCTTATTTGAAACCCTGATTAAAGGAACATCCTTCCAGTTATTAAAATCGAGATACAGACCCAGGAAGACCTGCATTGAATTTAGCCCTTCAAACTCATTCTCCCTTGTCACCTTCCGGAGAATATCGTAACTCAATGTTAAGAGAGGTTTGGTCCTTCCCTTCTGATCCTGAACGAGTACTTTGCCAAACTCCTCAGATACAGCCTTATCCGGAACCAGTTTCTGGGCATTTACACTTGTAAGTCCCGATAGAAACAGAATCAAAATAATTGCAGGAATAAATTTCCTTATGTTTGATTGCCAGTATCCGGCGTTGACATTGCGAAATACCGTGTCTTTGCTGAGCAATGTTATAATGATAAATATAAAAAGTAGTCCATACCCCGTATAAGTAACCAACATACCGGCTACATCGTGGCTAACAGACAAAATTGTACCTTTTTCATCCTGGTCGTACGATGACTGGTAAAACCGGTACCCTTTATATTTGAGAATATTATTCATGAAGATCATGAAAGGTTTTTCAACATTTGCGGTATTGTCAATAAGGACAACATCACTCTTATAGCCCGACGGACTGGTAGAACCAGGGTATCTTTCGAGAACAAAATCATTAAGCTTAATGCTGAAAGGAAGTATTGTGCTCTTTGAGCCGTAAGTGATCTCAACCGTTTTCCCATCCGTCAGGCAGGAGCCGGAGGCAACTTTTTCTGACTCCCTGTCCCACAAATAGATTGTTGTTGATTCAGTTCCCCTGAACAGATGAAATATAAAGGCATTTTGCCCTGTATTCTGTTCCCCGGGGTTAACAGCTACTGCTTTCTTATCACCGGTATTTGTGATTTCCTCAGCGGCATTGGGGATAATCTTTGCCAGAACCAGTTCATAATCCTTATCATTGATGTTTAGAGTCTTATTATAATCATCGGCTGATACAGAGGTCATTGAGTATTTTTCCGAGTGGCTGTCAATAATATTCCCGCTGACATCTTTAATGGAATACCCAATATACTTTTCATTTGAAAAACAGGTATTCTGTTCCTCCCCTTCACGTATATGTATTGCCCCTTCCCATCCGAAATACCGTGTAATACCGGCTCCGGCAATCATAAGAATAAATGAGAGATGAAACAGGAAAACAGGAAGTTTTTCTCTTTTGTATAGTTTTAAAACAACTAACCGTCCAACCAGGTTTGCAGCAAGAAGTAACAAAATCAATTCGAACCACTTCGCATTATAAACCATGCTGTAAGCAGCAGACGACCCAAAGTCATTTTCTATGAAGGTGGCTGCTGCCATTGAAACAGCAAATAAAACAAATAAGACACCCATCAAAACCGGAGAAAAAAGAAATTTAATGTACTTCATAATCATCAAAATAATTTGTTAAATATTTTATCTAATAAGTCTGGAGACAGAAGTCGGAAGTCGGAAGTCGGAAGCCGGAAGTAAAAAATTCTTCGGACTCCGGGCTTCTGACTTCGGACTTCCTACCCTTTTTCCGATATCTGAATAAGTTTTTTCCTGTCAAGGATCTTAATCTTTGACAAATCAGAATAAATCACTCCGGAATCTTCAAGTTCTTTTAATATCCTCACAACACATTCTTTGGCCATACTTGTCATTTCACCAAGTTCCTGACGTGAAAGGATCATTTCATATTCGTCGTTATGGAACACTTCATCTGAAAAATATAATAAAACTTCCGCAAGCCTGCCAGACATTCTCTTTTGCGACAGGTTGACCATCCGGATATGTGATCTCAGCGATTTTGCACTGATATCTTCGATGAGACTCTCGGCGAATGCTCCGTTAACCCTGACAAGTTGTTTGAAGATATCGAAACCGATGAAACAGGCCTGAACAGAGGTAATTGCAGCCACTGAATAGGTATGGCGCGAATTTACGTATGCTCCCGGGCCCATAATTAACATGCCTGGCAAAGCAATATTCATGATGAAGTTCTTCCCGTTAATACCTTCAATGTATGTCTTAGCCATTCCATTTGCCATAAACAATGCATTGGATGTTGGTGATCCCTGCTTTAGCATTATCTCACCTGGTTTGAAGGTTGCTTCGTACCTGTTCTCATTTATCAGTTGCAGTTCACTTTTTGTCAGATGCTGAAAATTCTTCCATTTTCTGGTGCACTTTTCACAACTAACGATTAAATTTCCGCTTGACATATTTTCGTTTTTAAGGGGTTCAAAAATAGGTTTTTAATCACACAAGAAACTACAAAGCTAATATATATCACTCTATTAATTGATATTTATCATGAACAGGCCCTATATCTATCAACTATACATATCGCAAATAGCATAAGAACTGTTAAAAAGATAACAGAGGTTTTTACTACATTGCAGAACGAAATTCTAACTAATTAACCCTAATATGAAAAACCTAATCAAATTTTTATTACTGTTAACTGTTACAGGTTTCATTCTCACATCCTGTGAAGGTCCTATGGGCCCTGCCGGGAAAGATGGCCTTGATGGTCTGGCAGGAATAGATGCGAATGAAACTTGTAAGCTATGCCATAATTCTACGACTGTTGATTTAATATCAGTACAGTACGAGTTATCGAAACATGGTTATGGTGAAGCTGCTTTTACAGAAGCCGGAAGTACAAGTTGTGCTCCATGTCACTTATCAGAAGCTTTTAAGTATGTGGTTAAGAATAATACTCCTGTTGCTTTTGTTAATACAGCTGGTGTATACTCGAATCCTTACGCTTCATCAGCGTCTACAGCATACGGAGAAATTGGATGCTCAACCTGCCACAGTAGCTTACATACTACTTTTGCCGGTACTGAGTTTTTACCTTTAACAACTACCGCTGCTGTACCTATGACCTTCTTTGGTGGTGCAAAAACCATTAACCTTACACAAAAAGGTGGTGAAAGTAACTTATGCGTAAAATGTCACCAACCGCGTCCTTTTACAAAATCAAATACTACTGATAAGAATGTTCTTGATTACGCCGGGTTGGTTAGCGCTCCAACTGCTGTGTTCTATGATGCTGCACAATCCAATAGTTTAAATGTTCTTAAACCCAGTTACAGAACTCATACCCATTATGGCACTGTTGGTGCAGTTTATGCCGGACAAGGCGGTGTTGAATTTGGAACAGGTTATGCTAATTCATGGCATACCACCGGAGCTTCATGCCAGGATTGTCACATGGCACCAATTACCGGAAAAGCTGGTGGACACACATTTGTAGCTAAAGGAAATTTTAACGGTTGTAACGTTACAGGTTGCCACTCGGCAACACCAATTACTTCAGCAACTACAACAAAATACTGGAAACTAACCAGAGATGCTGTTAAGTTAAAACTTGACCAACTTGCTGCAAAACTAACGATTGGTGGTGTTGATATTCTGAATAGAAACGGAGATGCTGAAACAAACCTTTGGGCTGGTCTAACCACAAATAACTATGATGGATACTTAAATATATACGATCCAGCTACTAATCCAACAGTTGAAACATATAATGCAAAAAGTTTCCAATATATTGGAACTCCTCCAACAACATGGTCAGCGGCACAAATTGCTTATAATGCAACGTTACCAAAGATTACTTTAACAAATGCACAAATGGGAGCTCTTATCAACTTCCAGTTATGCCTGAGAGATTATAGTTTAGGTATTCATAATACCACCTACACTACAACTTTATTAACTAACTCAATAGCTGCATTACCATAGGCTTACCAGAGTTAAATAAAGAATAATTTATTCCAGGAAAGGCTGACAGAAATGACAGCCTTTTTTTATGGACTCTAATTTTTTCACAGTTGCAAAAAACAACCCGACACGGATTGCAACCGGGCAGAACGCCGGGTACGGATTGCAAACCTAGCCAGCTAAGAGATTCCGAGCGCCAGCGAGGAATCTCCATCTACCAACCCGTGCATTCAGAGAATATCAGAGGAAATAGATTCATTAATACTATTTGGGTGTTGCAACCCAGTGGAAAAAAAAGATACAGATCGTAACTGTCTCTACAATGATTTTATAAAAATTCTGGAAATTTATTTTTTAAATGTTCTCATGAAGTTAACAGTGTTCCAGATATCATCATCTGATAATTTCCCTTCATATTTTGGCATCTCTCCTCTTCCGGATTTGGTCTTGTAGAAATGATCGCCATCACTCTGTCCCTGGAAATCAGCTTTTGAAAAATCTCCCGGAAATTCTTTAAGTGCTCTTGCTTTTACGCCGTCTCCAAGACCTGCTTTACCATGGCAGGATGAACAGTTTTTTGTATAGATCGTCAGCCCTGCTTTAGTACTTGCATCGCCTTTTGCAACCGGGTTTTTCATTGATTTGAAATTTGCCGGAACAACCCATGGTTTAGGCTGAGCTACCAATGTTGCACTCAGCATTAAAACTGCAGCGCCAACAAAGAAAAGTTTCATAGTTTTCATAATAACTTCGTTTTAATTAATGAGTATAATACAATTATCGTGCAAAAGTCTATTTTAAATTCTGTATTCATCCTTAGCCTCCTGCTTTTTAGCATCAATCCTTATCCTTATAAGACTGATTAAGGCAAAGAGGTAGTGCCCCCAAACGCCGGCAAGCAGAACTGACAATGTATAAATCATCCATTTGGGTGCGGTCTTTGTCCACAGAGCCCTGTGAGTTACAGGCACAGAATAATCAGTAGGTAAACCCCACGTAAGGGTTTCTCTTTTTTCGACATTTCCAAAAATCTGATTCTCTTCAAATTTTGCTATAATGGTTACATTACCATCTTTATCTCCCGGTAAATCGGAAGGAAATTCAACGCTTGCAGTTCCAGCATCATCAAGTGTCAGTTCGCTGACCTGCAAAAGACTGAACATTCTTGGAACATAAACTTTAACCACTTCTCCCGAAACCGGCTTTTCTGTTCCGTTTTCCTTTATGAATGCATTTACAGTGATAGTCTTAATGCTGTCAATCTGGGTCAGTACCATCTCAAGTCTTACATCCTTTACAGTGATTTCAGATGCACCAGCCTCAATAGTATCATTCCCTTTGAATTCTGAACTGAAAGCCCACATTCCATCCTTGCCAGCCTTAAGTCTCGTATCACTTTTGAGTTCAAACCTGGCAACACCCTTATTATCTGTAAGAGCAGTGGCAACTAATTCCTTTTGATCTCCGACAGTAAAAAAGGATATCTCCATTCCCGGGAGAGGCAATTCCATCCTGTTCTTTGAATAGGTCAGTGTTGTCTGCAAAATACGCTGATCATCAGTATTTTTGAAATACTGCAGCTGAATATAGGGACTTATTACAGTTATTTCCTGTGAGAATAAATACACAGAAAAAACAGGAAGCAATATTAAAAGCAGAATTGTATATATTATCTTTTTCTTCATGACAATCATTGATTTATCTGTTACTTCAATATTTCAATTTTGTCCTTTTCCTGCATTTCGGAAATCGAAATGATAGGAGCTATTTTCGATACCAGCATGAACAGCATCGCAAATACCGAAACTCCTGCCAGTGTCAGCGACCATTCGATCCATGTAGGAGAATAGTTTATCCAGTCGGGACGGGTATCCTGAATAGGAAGAAATGGCGTTTCAAGCGTGGGTATAACAATTATATACCGGTTTACCCATAGTGCAGTAACAGCAATAACCGCCGCAACAGTTATACTGGGAATTGTTCTGAACTTTGGAAAGGCGATAATAATACAAGGGAGGAGAATTCCGATGTAGTTCGCAAAGATAAAAAGTGAATAATAATCTGTGAACAGCTTATCAATCAGGATCGAGTCCATTTTTATTGATCCGTACCACTTTGTAAGGTAATCGCTGAAGGTGAAATACCCGTAGAAGGCGGCAATTATAGTAAGTAGTACCCCAACGTTAACAAAATGACGCTTGGTGATATATTCCTCAAGGTGATAGATTTTCCTGAAGATCCACATTAGGATAATCAATAATCCTGTGCCTGAGAATACTGCGGCAATAACGAAATAAGGGCCGAAAATTGTTGAATGCCATCCGGGCTGGAGAGTTACGCCAAAGATCCATGCCAGCACAGAGTAAACGATAATTGCGATTGCAATAATCATTGCTGCCATGATCATTCTGGCATTGGAGAGTATCTTTCTTTGTTTCTCAGTTCCGGTAAAACCCAGTGAAAGTGTTTTATACAGTTTCTTTTTCCATGGTGGCACATTCAGTTCAGTATAATCGCGGAGTATCGCAAAATCTTCAATGAATGAAAGGTAGAGATATATAAAACATCCGAAAAGGTCTGTACAGATTGCTATCACGTCCCAGGTAATTGGTGATTGTATACGCGGGTGGATAAAAAGGAAATACAACCTGTCGAGACGTCCGATACAAAAGAAAATAAAGAAAGGGCCGATTATAAGTGAAATAATTGTAATTAATTCGGCCATCCTTATCACCGGTTTTCTCCATCCGGTATGAAAAAGATGCAGAACGCCGGAAATCAAGGCTCCGGAATAGCTTAATCCCATAAAAAAAATAAAGTTCACTATATAAAAGCCCCATACAACATTATCACGCATGCCGGTAACAATATGGCCTTTGTCGATTTGTAGTATAAGTCCATAAATTCCAATTGCAAAAAAAGCAAAGAATATAAAAAAGGTTATATACCATTTTATACTTGTCTTCTCAATTTCCGGAGTAAGATCTCTGATTAACTTCTTATCTGCTTCCATTTTCTTTCCATATTACAATAAAATGTATTACCGGGGACCGGCATTTTTATACCTGCCCTTTATAGATTCATCAGAATCCTCCAAACCACTTTCCACGGGAAACATTCTTTGTGTCGGAGGCAGATAATAAACACTCGGAAGGGTACCCAGTTCCTCACGATACCTATAGCCAGCCCTGTCGAGCATCAGTTTGCTAAATCTTTCGGTCTCAATCCCATTGGTAACAGTATCTTCAAGAATATCACCAAAATAGATCACTCCCATGGGGCAGGCTGTAACGCAACGGGGCAGCTCATTTTTCCGGAGATTATCTGCACAGAATATACATTTGCCAACAGTTCCTTCAACCGCCGGTATGTTTGTTTCAGGATCATAAACATGTCCTTCAGGAACCTTAACCTCCGGATCTTTCCAATTGAAAACCCTTGCTGAATACGGACAGCCGGTCATGCAGAATTTGCAACCAATACAACGCTGGTTATCAATAAGAACAATACCATCCGGCCGTTTATAGGTTGCACCAACCGGACAAACGCTTACACACATAGGCTTGTCGCAATGAAAACATGGCCTGGGGAACCAGTACTTTGCTGTGTGATTATCATCCTGCAGCAGATATAGTCTCATCCACTCATGGTCTTTGGGCAGCAAATGCCCTTCCTGGCATGCTTCAACACATTTTCTTGCATTCTTGCACCGTGCCAGGTCAATTACCATACAGAATTTCCTGTTAGGGAGACCCGCTCTTGCCTCTTCCTTAAGTTCATTAAGTATTTCTTTTACAGGTTTTATGTCATCTTTATCAACTTCAACCAGGGTACCGTCAGGAGACAAAAGCTTTATCTTTTCCCCTGATTTTGATTTATTTCCGGCAAAAACTGAAGTGCCGGCAACACCAGCAATAGAGACAGCCCCAACACCAACACCTACTTTTTTAAGAAAATTACGCCTCGATGATCTTTCGCTCTCATTTTCCTCTTTCTCTTTCATACTATTTTTATCTTATAGTTTTGCTATTCTGATCGATGATATCCGGAGATCATCCCCCAGAAGAGAGATGTAGGTTTGGCTCCGAGAGTACACGTATATATATGAATCACCATGAAGATTGAAAGGAAGAAACCCATTGTTATATGTAAAATGTCGGTCAGGATAAGACCACTCACTCCAAAAAACCTGGTTATGGTTATTTCAGGGAAAAGCAAACCAATACCCGATATAATGAGGAGAGGAACAGCCACATACATGGAAAGCACATAGGTTAATTTTTGCAAGGGATTAAACTTACGTTCTTCAGTTACAGGAAATGGATGTTTTTCTCCTTTGAACATTCCCCAGGAATAATATTTTAATTGCTTACCAAGATCTGACAGAAAATCCTTTTTGCCGATTCTGTAATACCTTCCGTTTTTTGTCAGGAGATTCCCGGTAACAAATAATATATAGCTTATAATCAGCACAATAGCTGCAAAATTATGCCATTTTACTGCTATTGCAAATCCTACAACATATGAAGCATTCTCTTTATCGGTATATTGCATACTTAATCCGGTCACAATAAGTATAAGAAACATTACTGCGTTTATAATATGCCAGGCCCTTATCCATTTTGGGTAAAGATACATCTTAGTCTTCTTTAATAGTTTTTGTTATTCTTACTTATCCTGAATACTATATGAATGCCAATAATACCGATTACACCAATAAAAATAATCAGACTAAAAAGATTCAGGTATTCATTTCTGTTTGCACCAATTACATATGATTCATTTAAAATTATTCCGTTAAAGAATCCATCACGACGTTGCGCTTTAGATTCAAATTTATAAAGTGAGGCCATCAGGATTGAATTTTTCGAATGGCATTCATTGCAAAGTTTGACTGCTTCTCCCTTAGGTTTAATCAAATGAGCTACAGGAATATTATTATTAATTTTTGTATGACACTCAATGCACCGGACATTTGCAAAGTGTGCTTTCTGGTTTGGGAGCCAGTCGTGCTTTTGAATAATATTTATCTCCTCCCTGTCAGTCAGAAGCTGAAAGTGGTTGAAGTCGGAGTGGCAATTAAGACAGATAGCGTTATCGTATGATATCGTCTCTTTAAGATTATCTTTGTTTCTTATATTTATCTTGTAGCTGTGAGGATTATGGCATTTCCAACATGTAAATCCATCTTCCTCAAGCTTGAAATGAGTACTCTGCTGATATTCAGTTTCTATCTCCTCAAAATGATACTGTGCAAATTTCTCATCGCCCCCATGACAATCAATACAGTTATATTTCTGCTCCATTCTCAGCTCACCGGCATGAGGAAAGTTTACATACTCTGAGGAATGGCAGTCTGTGCAACTAAAACTTTTATGGTTAGATCTGTAAAAATCTTCTCTGTTAACGATTCTTTCTGAACACATCAGAGCCTTAACCTGACGTCCTAAAGTTTCATTAGTATATTCATATTTACCCTGACCATGACATTTAAGACACCGTTCATTATCGTCATGAAACGGAGATACAAATGTTGTAGTATCTGAAGTAATCTGATTATCCCGTTTAAAACTGAATACTCCCGCATGAGAAGCATAAGTATTACAGATTAAAAACAAAAGAGATACAATCAGGAATCTGAAAATCTTCATCAATGATTCCGGTTATTGTTTAGAACCTTACAGTAATGTTAAACCCTACAAGATATTTGTCATTTGTATTGAAAACAAGATTCCGCTGATTGATAATCTGATTATAGTTGGCTACAAATATCTGGAAAGTATGAGTTGCAGTATTTATTTCCCAACCCAGTGAAAGATTTGGTTTTGTCTGTTCGTCAGGATCCTGCTTTGTAAGTAATTGGTCATATTCAAGTAATAATGAATGGGAACCGAATAAATTTGCACGGGCACCTGCTGACAAACCTAAGTTCAGGTTCTTATAACCTGCTGTAGTATCGCTATTTAGAGGTACAGAATTGAAATAAGCCAGTGATGGAGCTACCTGTACTGAGAACTTTTCATTAATCTTACGGGCCACAATTAGTTGTGTGAAATAGGATAATCTGTGCATTTCTTTGAAACTGGCGGCTGGTCCGAATTCCTCTTCCTTACGTAAGTCAGCTACAATATTACCATAGTATGAAAGGGAAACAGGCATACTGTTATCTTCCGTCTGCTGAAGAATAAGATACTTCCACTGAATATCCTGTAGTTTATAATCTTTTGTTGTTCCGGCGCCAATCATTAACCTGTCGGTTATACCATAATTCAGGCCTATACGTGTATTGGCAGAGCCATAAATACCAAAAAGATTATGATAATTTTCAATCAGGCTGAATCTGTGATGAATTTCCAGTTCCAGACCACCTTTGTAAGGTGTGGCGACGGTATGATTATCAATAAGTATGGTTGTTCCAAAAGTGAACCGGACCGGTTTGGATTTTTCCTGTGTCTGAGTTTCTTCCTTTGCGAATAAAGGAGAAATGAATAACGATAAAATTAAAACTATAAAAATCTTTTTCATGTTAATTAGGTTTTATCAGGTTTGATTAATTTTAATTATTGAGGGCTCCCTGGTTAATCCATCCGAGAATTTTTGATCTTTCGGTGTCAGTAGCTCTTGAAAGATGTGATCCGGTCAATTTAGTATATAACTTGCTGGTCTCACCCGGAGTGTTAACAAACGCACCATTTGTAAGTGACAGGTAAGATTTACCATCCCGGAGGTCAGGTGCTTTTGCACCACCATGACACGATGTACAATTGGCATTGAATATTGGTTGAATATCCACCTGAAAATGCCATGTAGTTCCCGGGTCAACAACCGGTAGGATAAATGAATTCTTTTCACATGAAGAGATTCCTGTGACTGCTGCAAGAAGAACAAATGCAACCAGAATCTGTCTGATCTTATTTAATTTATGATTCATGTTATAATTATTGTTAATTAATTCACAAAGATATCTGATTATACTGATTAATAGTTTTTTATAAGCATGAAATTTGGTGCTTCAGCAATGCTGTTTATCATATAGAAAATTGATCTATATCACTTTAATTAATGATATATATTTATTATCTGAAAGTAAGAATTTTGATTGCCCACGCACACTCGTGTCGCGAGAAAGGGAAGAATCCAAACTGTTGCAGTATATTATTCCAAGTGAACCTGAAGCAAGCTACTTTTTGTAATATTGCATTACTTCCGGCATAGCCGCTTTAATTTTACTTATTCTCTTTGCATCGGTTGGATGTGTACTCAGGAATTCCAGTTGATTATTTCCTCCGATTTTACTCATGCGGTCCCAAAATACAACAGCACTCTGAGGGTCGTATCCTGCCAAAGCCATAAAGATCAGTCCAAGCTTATCTGCTTCGTATTCAAATTCCCTTGAATAGGGTAACAGCACTCCCACTTCTGAACCTATTCCATAAATTGCATTATATATATTTTTAGTCTCTACAGGCTTATTTTTAACAGCTTCGCTCAGGGCTATACCGCCAAACTGGAGAAGAAGCTGCTGACTCATTATTTCACCGCCATGCCGGGCAATCGCATGACCTATCTCGTGACTGATAACCACGGCTAACCCGTTTTTGTCTACTGTATAGGGGAGTATCCCACTATAAATGACAACTTTCCCACCGGGTATACAAAAAGCATTTGGCACGGTGCTTTCAACAAGAGAATATTCCCAGTTGTACCCATCCAGCCTGGCTCCCAGGTTGTTTGCGGCAAAGTAAAATTCAACAGCTGTGGATAGCCTGGTGCCGACCTCCTTTACAATATTACCGTTGATTTTATCCGGGGAGGCCGGATTCTCTTTCATGAATTCCTGGTAACTGACAAGTCCCATTGCAATCATCTCTGATTCAGGCACAAGGCTGAGCTGCTTACGACCGGTAAATGGTACTATGGAGCAACTGAAGACTACTCCTGCAATCAGTAGAATAAAAAGAAAAGAACGCTTTTTCATCATAATAAAATTGATTTTAATGGCATGATGGAACTCGCCCCGACACGTTGGGGCTCGGTTCATTATAGTATTTTATGCAAAGATCGTCAAAATATTGCAATACTATCAGAATTTATAGGCATTATCTTCAATCAGTTTATCAGCGACCCGCCGTCTGGCATCTTTTACATTTACACATTCCACTCTTGAAAGATTTTCAATTGCCAAAATCAGTATAGGGCAGGATTCGGGTGAAGAGAATGAGCCGATTGCCTCAAGAGCAGATTTTCTGACAATACCGGCAGTGTCGAAAATATTAACATCAAGCATATCTTTATAAAGGGATACATTTCCCTTAAGCGATTCCATCTTCCGGACTCTTAATGCCAGTGATTCCGAAACATAAGTCTCCATCATCATTTCGGCAATATTGTTGAGAACTTCCTGTTCGTTAATAAGGTTCTTCGCGAATCGCTTTGTTGCACCATGAATACAAATTAAAATAACCTTTTTGAAGTTTTTGATATTTCTTGTTTTTTCCTGGTAATAGCTTTCACCTGCTGTTTTGCCATCGGTGATGTTATCCAAACCGGAATAAAGTTTTTCAGCTTCCCCGAAGAGGTCAAATTCGCCTTTCATAGCCCGTTTCATTGCTGTGTCAACAACGAGAAGACGGTTTATTTCATTTGTGCCTTCGAAAATCCTGTTTATCCTCGAATCGCGATAACCTCTTTCAACAGCCATCTCTGCTGAATAACCCATACCTCCGTGTATCTGCACTGCCTCATCAGAAACATAATCAAGCATTTCGGAGCCTACAACTTTCAAAATGGCAGCCTCAACTGCGTAGTGGCTGATAGCTTCAATCGAAGCTCTTCCATAATCTCCACAGTCAACTGTCAGTTTCCCCATCAGTATGTCAATATCTTTACTTACTCTGTAGACAGCTGATTCTGAAGCAAAAAGACGAATAACCTGTTCAGCCATTTTATGTTTTAACGCACCAAAGGTTGAAATAAGCACCCCAAACTGTTTTCTCTCGTTGGCATATTTAACCGTATCGTTAATAGCTTTTTTAGCAGCTCCGATAACGTTAGCTCCAAGCTTAAGACGTCCCATGTGAAGTATACTCAGTGCAATCCTGAAACCTTCTCCTCTTTTACCAAGCAGGTTTTCGACCGGTACTTTAACATCATTGAAATATATCTGTGCTGTAGATGATCCTTTGATCCCCATTTTATGCTCATCGGGGCCGATAACCACACCAGGGTATTTGGTCTCGACAATAAACGCGCTGAGAACCCTGTCGGTATCAATTTTTGCAAATACCACCAGTGTATCGGCAAATCCGGCGTTTGTGATCCACATCTTCTGTCCGTTAAGGATATAATGGTTGCCGTCTTCGCTTAGTTTTGCGTTGGTTTTTCCCGAGTTTGCATCACTTCCGGCACCCGGCTCGGTGAGACAGTAAGCTCCGATAAACTCACCGGATGCCAGTTTTGTTACATAACGTTCCCTTTGATCTTTATTTCCATAATACATTATCGGTAAGGTGCCAATACCGCAATGTGCCATATATGCAACTGAAAATGAATATCCTGCCCCTGTAGTTTCGGCTGCAAGCATTTGTGTCACAAATGACAGTCCGAATCCACCAAACTCTTCTGGAATTGAAATACCCATTAATCCAAGTTCCCCCGACTTTTTCAGGATACTTTTCATCAGTTCCCTGTCACCTTTTTCGACTTGTTCGATGTTGGGATAAACTTCTGCTTCAAGGAAATCGCTGCATGTCTGGGCTATCATTCTCTGTTCCTCGTTGAATTCCTCAGGAATGAAAATATCTTTCGATTCGACTTCGCTTACAAGAAATTCACCGCTTTTCAATATTTTACTATTTTCCATTGTGTCAGTTCATTATTTGGATTAATCTATAATTCAAGTGATTGTGCAATAAGCTCGGCAATATCAAGGTTCCTGATCTCCTCCTCTTTGTTTTTGTATTTCAGGCCATCAGTAAGCATGGTCATACAAAAAGGACAAGCTGTTGCAATTACTTTAGCTTCAGTTTTAAGGGCATCCTCTGTTCTTTCAATAAAAATTTCCTTATCGCCTTTCTCAGCCTCTTTAAACATTTGTGTACCTCCTGCGCCACAACATAATGCAAAGCTTTTATTCCGGTGCATCTCAATCAGATTGCCAGTCAGTTTTTTTAGAATAAGACGTGGTTCGTCATATATGTCATTTGCCCTTCCTAGATAGCAGGGATCGTGATATGTAACTGAAACATTTTTCAATGATGCTGAATCTAACTTTAATTTACCCTCTTCAATATTTCTGTTTAAAAACTGAAGGTAGTTGATAACTTCATACTTACCACCGAGATCGGGATATTCGTTTTTGAAGATGTTAAAACAATGCGGACAAATGGTTATGATCTTTTTCACTTCATACATCTTGAATATCTCAATAACCTGTAGCGCCTGCATCTGATAGAGCATTTCGTTTCCTGCGCGTCTGGCCGGATCACCTGTGCAGGTCTCTTCCTTGCCAAGAACAGCATAGCTCACATTAAGATGGCTGAGGATTTTTGCAAATGCCCTGACAACTTTTTTATACCTGTCGTCAAAAGCTCCGGCACAACCTACCCAGAACAGGTATTCAGGCTTTTCTCCCCTAGCAAAAAGGTCTGCCATTACAGGTACTTCTATTTTCCGGATTTCCATTTTCTATCTTTTATCTTTTTTGTTACACAGAGGGTCACAGAGGATACACAGAGAGACACAGAGGTTAATGTACATTAATTTCCAGATCCTTTGCCCAGAGCAGTCTGTCCTCTGCAGAATATTGCCATGGAGCGCCGTTGTTTTCGATATTATTGAAAACGGCTTTGAGTTCCCCCGGAGCAGAAGCTTCCTCCATTACGAGGTATCTTCGCATATCAATTATCAGTGTCGGATGGTTTATATTGATCGGACACTCTTTTGCACAGGCGTTGCATGTTGTACATGCCCAGAGCTCTTCCTCAGAAATATAATCTCTTAAAAGAGAACGGTTATCGTTGAAATCCCTTCCGTTTTTAACCATCAGAGGACCTTTCTCTTTCATCCTTGCTCTGAGGTCCATCATTATTTTTCTGGGTGACAGTTTCTTACCGGTAATATTTGCCGGGCAGACAGATGTGCACCGGCCACATTGAGTACATGACAATGAATCAAAATAGTTTTTCCAGGAAGCATCTTCCGCATCTTTTACACCAAACCGTTCAACGGGAACATCGGTAGCCGCTGCAGCAAAAGCTGTATCAGGGTTCAGCATAAGCTTTACTTCCCTGGTAATACTGCCCATATTCGGAAGTTTTCCCAGGGGGTCAAGTCTCGAAAGAAAGACATTTGGCACTGACATGAAAACATGGAAATGTTTTGAGTATGGCAGTATGTTGGCAAAGACAAAAATCAGAAGGATATGTGTCCACCATGAGGCTTCGTACATAAGCCAGAAACTTTCTGCCGGTCCACTTGTAAATAATCCTGTAAAAAGAGTACTGATGGGATATAAACCAATTATTTCTTCTCCCATAAGTGACTTATATTCAATATATCCGATATTCATTGTCAGAAGCGAAATCATCAGAAGGAGGATGATAGAAAGGGCAATATTGGCATCGATATGAGATATTTTTTTCATCTCGATGCCCTCGAATCTTTTAATGTGGAAGAAAAGCCGGCGGCTCAGAAAAATAACAATTGCAATGGCAACAAGAAGTGCAAAAATATCGCCGGAAGCAATTACAATGTTATAAACCGGTCCGAGGAATTGTAACGCTCTATCGGTTCCGGTAAGTCCGTCAATAACCATTTCGAGGCTTCCTAAAATAATAACGCAAAAGCCCCAGAAGACCAAAGCGTGAAAGAATCCGATTATCGGTTTACGAAATATTTTTGTCTGGCCAAAGGCAACAGATAGCATTACATTGATTCTCTTTCCAAAATCCTTTACAGGGAAGGCAGGCCTGGTAAACTTGAAAAAACTGACAATTCTGTTAATGGTATAAGAGAATACTCCAATTGTTATCAGTAGTGCAATTGAAAATACAATTTGTTTTGTCATGGTTGTAACTTTAGCCTTTTGACTTTTTTTATTTTTTTGTCACGAAGACTCAAAGGTCTACTTAATATTTTTATTGAGAATGTCTCAAAAATGTTATCAACTACCCCTTCATGAACTTTCGTTCATGACACCCCTCCTTTAAAAAGGAGGGGAAAATACTGAAATACATTATTATAACTTTCTCCTCCTCTTCAGAGGAGGAGTACCCCCGACTTGTCGGGGGTGAGGTGGTGATATTTTGAGTCAACCTCATATTATTTAATCTCTTTTACAGCTGCAACAAGTTTTGGAAGAACCTTCATTGCATCGCCGACTATTCCATATTGAGATGCTTCAAAAATCGGAGCATCCTTGTCGGTATTGATTGCAACAATATATTTTGATGAACTGATACCTGCAAGATGCTGTGTTGCACCTGAAATACCGACAGCAATATAGAGGTTGGGTGCAATGATCTTACCAGTTTGGCCGGTATGTTCATCGTTGGGTCTCCATCCTTCATCAGAAACGGGACGTGAACAGGCTGTTGCAGCACCTAGCAATGTGGCAAGCTCAACCAATGAAGGCCAGTTATCGGGAGACTTCATTCCTCTTCCGCCTGAAACAACTATATCAGCATCGGTCAAAACTATTTTTCCTGTCTGCTTCTGAACATCCTTAACCACAGTTTTCAGTAATGACCCATCAATTGGAACATTCAGATTCTCAATAGTGGCATTATTGGCTATTTCAATCAAATCAAAAGAGTTTTGTGCCAGGGTGATAATTTTAACATCAGATTTGATAACAACGTGTGCAAAAGCATTTCCTGAATATGTTCTTTTATAAACTGTGAAAGGATTCAGATTTAGCGGAAGTTTACTGACTCCGGAACCAACTCCGGCTTTCAACCGAACTGATAATCGGGGAGCAATAGCTTTACCTGTATTATTATTTGAAATTATAATGACAGTTGCATTTTCTTTCTGTGAAATTTCTGAAATGACACTTGTATAAGCCTGACTGTCAAGTGCGATAAGTTGGTCATTACTAACGCTAATGATTTTATCAGCACCATAATTCCCAAGCTTTTTTAACTCGCTCTCATCCACCTTTCCGATCGACACTGCTGTTACAGAAGTACTAAGCATTTTAGCAACTCCTGTTGCATAAGAGACCAGTTCAAAGGAAAGTTTCTTGAATTTTCCGTCCCAATTCTCGGTATATACTAATACTGACATATCGTAGTGATTTACTGTTTTTTAACTATTTATCAGATGACTTTTGCTTCGTTCTGCAGAAGATCAATCAGTTGTGCAGGATTATCCGCATCAATAAATTTACATGCTGCACGCGGTGCCGGTTTTTCAAATACCACGATCTGGGTAAGTGGTTCAACTGCGACAGACTCAACCAGCTTGACAGGTTTTGACCTGGCCATCATAATACCTCGCATCGCCGCGATTCGTGGCTCTTTGGCTATACCTTTCTGAACAATCGCTACAAATGGGGCAGGTACTATAACAACCTCTTTCCCTCCGTCTATTTCGCGGGTCATAACAGGTTGACCGTTTTCTATTTTAATACCAGAAACGGCCGAAACTGAAGGAATCCCCAGAAATTCAGAGATCATCCCTCCTACTACAGATCCATTATAATCGCTCGATTCAATACCACACATGATTATATCAAACTGTTCTTTTTTAACCACTTCGGCAATCTGGAATGCAACAAACCATGCCTCAGACGATTCAGCATTTACCCTTATAGCATCATCGGCTCCGATAGCCAGAGCTTTACGGATTGTTGGTTCGGAGGTTGAAGGGCCAACATGTACGACTGTGACTGATTTTATTCCACTTGCTGCATCATCCTTAAGTTCAAGTGCGCGGGTAAGAGACAATTCGTCCCATGGGTTAATAACCCACTGGATACCGGTAGTGTCAATTGAAGTATTTCCTTCAGCAAATTTAATTTTTGTCGTTGTGTCGGGAACATTACTGATACAAACCAGAATTTTCATTTAAACTTTGATATTAGTTATATAACTTTCCCTAAATATTAAAAGAATCAATATTGTGTTTTTCAACCTTTAAGGCGGCAAATATAATAATTTATGCATCACAATCAAATCTGAAAAATATCAATCATATTGCGTATTCGAAATCATTTTATCAGCTAACTATTTATTTAACTGATCTTTATTTAAATTACATAATAAATATTAAAAGGATGGTCGAAATATTCCTGAATAGATGATTTAAACTAATTAAGTTTTTTTCACAACTGCACTAAAATCAGGAATATTAAAATTAAATTCGCCCTTCTGCAAATAGCAATAAAATCAAAAGTTAAAACATTGAATAGCAAAGTAAAGACATATGGTGCGGTAATGTTGTCAATGATCTTCTGGTCCTTTTCATTCATATGGTTCAAGGCTGCAAACGAAACATTCCACCCAATCACAATAGTCTTCATAAGGCTTCTGTTTGCATCAATTTTCATGACAATTTATCTGATCATTACAAAAAACTATATGAAGATAAAGAAGGGAGACTGGAAGCTATTTCTGATGCTGGCCCTGTTTGAACCTTTCTTTTATTTTCTGGGTGAGAGTTTCGGACTTACTTATGTTTCGGCAACAGTATGCTCAGTACTGATATCAACAATACCTGTTTTCGTTACCCTCGGCGCATGGTTAATTTTCAAAGAGAAACTGAAGGTGATAAATTATGCAGGGATTATCTTCTCATTTATTGGAGTTCTGGTGTTCATACTTAATAAAGATGGAAGTATTTCCTTCAACACTAAAGGTTTGGGCCTTCTGCTAATTGCGGTTCTTTCAGCTGTCGGATATAACCTGACCCTCAGCCGACTTGTTGAAAATTATAGTCCGGTTTACATCGTAAATGTTCAGAACATCATCGGCGCTGTACTTTTTTTCCCCCTCTTTTTAATACTCGATTTCAACGATTTCATTAATACTCCGTTCACCTTTAATATGTTTAAACCGATAATAGAACTTGCCGTTTTTGCATCGTGCGGCGCCTTCATACTTTTTGCTTATTCTGTTAAAAATATGGGAATAACAAAAGCAAATGTTTTTTCAAATTGCATTCCTGTTTTCACAGCACTCTTTTCTTTCATTTTACTTGGTGATAAACTAACTGTACAGAATATTATCGGGATGGTCATTGTAATTGCCGGCCTGTTGATGTCGCAGATGGATGGCAGGAAAAAGAATTTTGACGAAGCGCTTGCTCTAACGGGTAAAACTGCCTGATTTGCACCAATTGCTTATATTCTATTCATTAATACTAATTTACATAGCTGATCCGTTTAAATAAATCATACTATATTTGGCATGGATTAACAGCTATGGGAAAAAAGGTTCTGATTGTTTTCTTCTTCAGCATTATAATGTCATCTTCTTTTTCACAAACCGGGGGCGATAATATCTATGAATTCTTAAACCTGACTCATTCCGGGCTTGTTTCCTCTCTTGGTGGTTCGAATGTTTCCTTACAGGGGAATAACCTGAACCTTGCATATCATAATCCGGCTCTGCTCAATTCCGGAATGAATAAAACTCTGGCGTTAAATTATGTAAACTATTTTGCCGATATCAATTATGGACTGGTCATGTACTCGCGATCATACCAGAGGACAGGAAATTTTGCAGTCGGTCTGACCTACCTGAATTATGGTTCGTTTACCGAGACTGATGCTTCGGGGATCATAACCGGCAACTTCAGTGCTGCGGAATATGCCTTTTCAATGATATATTCACATGAGATTGATTCACTTTTCACAATAGGTGTGAACTTTAAACCAGTACTGTCACATCTTGAGAAATATACCTCATTCGGATTCGCTTTTGATATCGGAGCATCATGGCACAATCGCAGTAATCTTTTTTCAGCCGGTTTGGTGATTAAAAATGCAGGTTACCAGGTTACAACCTATGCCGGAGAACCACATCAGAAACTGCCTTTTGAGATACAGGCAGGCGTATCGCAGAGGTTGGCCTATGCACCTCTGCGTTTCTCCTTAACCCTGAAACATCTGGAAAAATTTGACCTTACTCATCAATACACGGAGCCTGCCTCAACCGGAAATAGCGTTCCTGTTTCATCAGAATTCGTTGAGAACCTCATGAGACATATTATTCTGGGGGCTGAATTGATCCCACATAAGAATTTTTATTTCTGTGGTGGATACAACTATCAGAGGAGAAGAGAGTTACAGGTGGACTCGAAAGTGTCAACAATTGGATTTTCGTGGGGATTCGGTATTAACACCTCGTGGCTGGATATTGAGTTTGGCAGGGCAACCTACCATCTTGCAGGATCATCGAACCATGTATCATTGATAATAAGACCAGATAAAATTTATAAAAAATACCGTAATTAAACTTTAAACTTTTGAATTTGTTTCAATAATATTCAGGCATGGAGAAACGACTAATAATAGCAATTGACGGGTATTCATCGTGTGGAAAGAGCACTTTTGCAAGATCTATTGCAAAAGAGTTGAACTATATATTTATCGACAGTGGTGCGATGTACCGTGCAGTTACGCTCTATTGCATGAGGAAAGGATTTATTGGGAAAGGTGGATTGAATATCGGGGGTGTTCTATCGGAGCTAAAAAATATTAAAATTGATTTTATTTATAATCCTTATATTAACGAATATGAGACATTCCTTAACTCTGAAAATGTTGAGACGGAGATAAGAAGTATTGAAGTATCGGCTCATGTAAGCAGGATAAGCCAGATACAGGAAGTACGTGCACGAATGGTTGAGTTACAAAGGCAGATAGGTGTTAATAAGGGAATTGTAATGGATGGGAGGGATATTGGAACGGTGGTATTCCCTGATGCTGATATTAAGATTTTCATGACAGCCTCCGTGGATATCAGGGCCAAAAGAAGGCACGATGAGATGACGGGAAGAGGCATAGTTATTGACTTTGAAGAGATTAAAAGAAATATAATTGCACGCGATATTGCTGATGAAAACAGGGATATAAGTCCATTAAGAAGAGCAGATGACGCGATAATCCTCGATAACAGCAGAAAGAGTATTGAAGACCAGATGTTATGGGTAAAACAGATCATTCAGAAGAAAAAAGATGGAAGTTGAAATTGATAAACAGTCCGGTTTCTGTTTTGGTGTGCAAAATGCAGTTGAGATTGCAGAAAAAGCTCTTTTAAGGGGGGAGAAGATCTTTTCACTCGGCCCTATCGTTCATAATGATAAGGAAGTAGAGAGACTTTCAACATTGGGACTTGCCTCCATTGATCATGATGAGTTCAGAAAGCTTAAGAATTGCAAAGTGCTTATCAGGGCTCACGGGGAACCGCCTGAAACATATATCACAGCCGAGAAAAATAATATTACGATAATTGAGGCTACCTGTCCGATTGTAAAAAGGTTACAGTCAAAAATTAAAGAGACCTGGCTTAAAACAAAAGAGGGCAACGGGCAGGTTGTAATATTCGGCAAACCTGGTCATGCGGAGGTGGTTGGTTTGCTTGGCCAGATAAATAATGAAGGTATCCTCGTTTCCGGGCCTGACGATTTCCAGAAGATTGATATTACCAGGCCTGTATATCTTTTTGCTCAAACAACAATGAGTGTTAAAGAGTACAGTAATTTTACAGACATCCTACGTTTTAAGATGGAAGAAAATGGGATATCGGACCCTGATATGAATCTGATTATCAATAAAACGATATGTGGTCAGGTCTCAAACAGGGAGCCTCATCTTAAGGCATTCGCCCGAAAACACGACACCATAATTTTCGTCAGCGGAAGGGAAAGTTCCAATGGTAAAATGCTCTTTTCTGTTTGCAAAAATATCAATCCTGATACACATTTTGTCTCATCACCTGAAGAGATTGACAAATCATGGTTTAAAGGGAAAAGATCGGTAGGGATCTGCGGAGCTACTTCCACACCAAAATGGCTTATCGAAAATATACGGGATATCATTTCAAATATCTGACTATAGCAAAGTTCCATCATTTGTAAGGCAAAAAAAATACATTACCTTTGTGGGCTTATTTTACAATTATTATTTATGGGAAAAGTTAAGAGAATCGGGGTGCTGACATCAGGAGGAGATGCCCCCGGCATGAATGCAGCTATACGTGCAGTTGTGCGTACAGCAGTTTATAATGGACTGGAAGTTATTGGCATTTGCCAGGGATATCAGGGGATGATTGATGCAAACTTCAAACCGCTTCAGTCACAGAGTGTAAGCGATATTATCCAGAAAGGCGGAACAATACTGAAGACTGCCAGATGTGAGGAGTTTAAGACAACGGAAGGAAGACTTAAAGCTTATAATAATCTTAAGGAAGCCCAAATTGACGGAGTTGTGGTAATTGGGGGAGATGGATCATTTACCGGTGCAAGAATATTCAACGAAGAGTATGAAATTCCTTTTGTCGGGATACCCGGAACAATTGATAATGACATATACGGCACTGATTACACAATTGGATATGACACAGCTCTTAACACTGTTGTAGAAGCTGTTGATAAGATCAGGGACACAGCCAGCGCTCATAACAGGATGTTTTTTGTTGAAGTGATGGGTGCAGAGGCAGGGTTCATAGCCCTTTACAGCGGAATAGCTACAGGCGCCGAAGCAATTATCATTCCCGAAATCAAGGGAGAAGCCCGAAACCTGAAAGCGATGATTGAGTCAGGTAACACACGCAGGAAATCAAGCAATATAATCATTGTTGCAGAAGGTGATGAAGAAGGAGGGGCTTTCGCAATAGCGGAAAAAGTTAAAGGTGATTTTAAGGATTATGACGTCAGAGTTACAGTACTGGGGCATCTTCAGCGCGGAGGATCTCCATCGGCAATCGACAGGGTTAATGCAAGCCGTCTTGGACATGCTGCTGTTGAAGCCCTTATAGATGACCAGAAGAGTGTTATGGTTGGAATAATGAATGGTGAGATAACTCTGGTTCCTTTCCGCAGAGCTGTTAAACTTCATAAAGATGTTAATCACGACCTTGTGGAATTAGCGAAAATATTATCAGTATAGAAAAACACAGGATATGTCTGCATCAAAAGTCTATTTTACCAACCTCAGGGCAAAACCATCACAAAATCTATTAAAAAAGCTTGAAGCACTTGTTGTTAAAGCAGGAATCGATAAAATTGATTTTCAAAGAAAAATAGTAGCAATTAAAATACATTTCGGAGAACCCGGAAACCTGGCCTACCTGAGGCCTAACTATGCTGCCTGCATTGTAAAATTATTAAAAGCAAGAGAAGCAATCCCATTCCTAACCGATTGCAATACCCTTTATTATGGCAGGCGCTCCAATGCCCCATCCCATCTGGAGGCTGCTTTTGAAAATGGATATAACCCTCTGGCAACAGATTGCCCTGTTATTATCGGTGACGGAATAAAGGGAACCGACTACCGTGAAATTGAATTAAACCTGGAGTATTGCAACTCAGCTAAGATAGGCAGTGCAATTGCCGATTCCGATATAATCATTTCAATGAGCCATTTCAAAGGGCACGAGATGACCGGATTTGGCGGGGCGCTGAAAAACCTTGGTATGGGATGTGCATCGGTAGGCGGTAAGTTGTTTCTGCATTCCGGCTCTTCACCTGAAATATTTGAAGAGAACTGCACAGGTTGCAGGATATGCCAGAAATATTGCGCCCATGATGCTATTGAGGTCGGAAAAGATAAGATAGCACATATTGATTATGTTAAGTGTGTTGGTTGCGGACAATGTGTTGCAGTTTGTCAATATGATTCCGCAAGAGTTGTATGGCAGAATTCTTCTGAAACAGTCTGTAAGAGAGTTGCGGAATATTCATTGGCCGTTGTAAAAGACAAACCCTCTTTTCATATTAATTTTATAATGAATGTCTCGCCCAATTGCGACTGTTGGGGTTATAATGATTATCCCCTGGTTCCTGACCTTGGAATAGCAGCATCATTCGATCCGGTTGCCCTTGACCAGGCTTGTGCTGACCTGGTTAAAGCAGCTCCTGCACTGCCGGGAAGCAGGATCTGTGATGACCATAAGCATAGTGACATGAAGGGAGAAGACAAATTCAAGAAGGCACATCCTGATACTTTCTGGCAGGCCGGGCTTGAACATGGAGCAAAAATTGGGTTAGGCAAAACTGAATATGAATTGATAAATGTATCCTGAAAAGCTCATGAATGCTAAAGTTAGTATTGCCCGCCTTTCAATAATCTCCAACACTTTATTGATTATAATGAAGTTAGCTGTTGGGCTTATCAGCGGGTCGGTCAGTATAATTTCTGAAGCTATTCATTCTTCGATGGACCTTATTGCAGCCATTATTGCATTCCTGTCGGTAATGGTTTCTGATAATCCACCCGATTCGAGGCATCCCTACGGACATGGGAAGATTGAAAATATTTCGGGGGTGATTGAAGCCCTGCTTATTTTTGTTGCTGCTATCTGGATTATAATTGAAGCTGTTAAAAAACTGTTTGGAGAGAAGATTGAACTGGATTCAATCGCCTTAGGTTCTGTTATAATGCTCGTTTCAGCAATTGTCAATATTATTGTTTCTAGAAGATTATATAAGGTAGCCCGTGAGACAAATTCTGTAGCTCTGGAAGCTGATGCTCTTCATCTTAAAACTGATGTTTACACTTCGCTCGGAGTGGCTGTGGGTCTGGGTCTTATAATGGTAACAGGAATTAACTGGTTAGATCCCATTATCGCAATTTTTGTTGCTTTATTTATTATTCGGGAGTCATATCATCTTTTGAAGAGGGCTTTCACTCCTCTGCTCGACACAGCTTGGGGAGTTGATGAAATTGAGGAGCTTGAGAAGACATTAAACCGGATGGAAGTGAGCTATCATGATCTACGGACACGTGTAGCCGGAAACTACCGGTTTATAGATCTGCATATTCAGATACCCGGAGATGTGTCGGTTGGAAATGCTCATAAATATTGCGACAAAATAGAGAATAAACTCACCAGTAATTATGAGAATCTTGTTGTGACGATTCATGTGGAACCCAGCTAAAGAATAACTTCAGCTTTTTTCCTGTATCTTTCATACTCAACTTTCTTTACTTTTTCACGCTCTTTCAGAACAGGAATAAGATCTTCCCCGGCCAACTTGAATTTTTCAGGTTTTTCAGGGTTATTAAGGTAAAGCATAGTGCCAGGTTCAAGTCCCTTTTCAATTATTATATTTTTTTCGTTCGACTCTCCAAGGAGAACAACCTGTTTAGTGCCATTTTTTGTAAAGACAAATGGTATACTGTCAACTCCTGCCTGAACACATTCAATAGGGATATAAACAGCAGTAGCAAAGGTTTTGATAACTATTTTGTTCCCTGTTGTCATTGAAGGTCTGAATAAAGGATCAGAACCTTCGATTTTTATCTGCACTTCAAAAACCTTATCATTGGTATTTGGCAGTTTTTCACCAATGTTGGCAACAAAGGATACAAAACCGTTAAAAGCTTTCCCGGGAAAAGCATCTATGGTTACGTTAACTTTTTGCCCGGCTTTGATTTTACTTACATCAATCTCGTTAACATAGGTCTTGGAGAGCATTGATGAGAGATCAGGAAGAGTTGCAACAACCCGGTCCATCGGATTGATAGATGATCCAACCTTTCTTTTATTTCCTCTCCTCTCTCTTTTATAGATAACCATTCCGGAAGCAGGTGCTGTTACAGTAAACCCGGATAACACCTCTTCAAGATCATTAACTCTCCGGGTTACTCTGGAAATGAAATAATTCTGGTTGTATATATCCGTCCTGTTCTGTGCTAATCTACGGGTATAGTTCCTTTCTCTCTGTTCGAGTACCCGTTGTGATTTATCGAGTTCAATCTCTGCCTGCCGGATTGTAGTAGGTGGTTCATATTTTGAATTGCGAAATGTCATTGCAGCTTCTTCAACAATGAATCTCTGGTTTTTAATCTCATCTCTGATATCATTTTGGACTATTGAAGTGTCAAGTAATCTCATATTCAGGTTTTCCTGAAGTCTTGCAAGTAATTCCTGAACATCCTTTAAGTTATTGTTAAGCTCTGTTCTGTCAAGTGTTGCAACATAGTCGCCCTCGTTAACTATTGTACCCTCCGGGATAAGGTCTTGTATCCTGATATTAGTCGAACGTATATCTCTACCCTGAGCAAACTCGGGTCCTTTAATGTCAACTGATTTTTCGGCTATTAATTCGCCTGCTTCCGTTATAGCTATTTCAAATTCCTCGTTTTTAACCTCTGTATATAAAACTGAGGTGTCAGTCTTTGAGGTAAGTTTGTTGAAAATAAATAATAATGCAAATGTGGCAGCAACAATAATACCTGTAATAATAAATGTTTTTCTCATTTTCTAAACCCTAATCTAAACTCAGCATATACTAAAATTATTCCGACGCGAAATTATTAAAAATAAAACCATGACATATCCGCTAATTAATATTTAACAACTATTAACATCTGG
>JAPLED010000035.1 GCA_026391475.1 Bacteroidia bacterium
ACCGAAATCAACGGGAAGAAAAATGAGGTCAGAATACCTGCAATCAGATATAGTCTGTTTAATAAGAAAAACCTCTCATTTCTCAAAAAAAGAATATATACCAGAGCGAAACCGGAAAGCCAGATTACTGACTTGATCAAATATAAGGCAAATGCTTCCATCACTTTTCTTTTTTATCTTTTGACAATTCTTTTTTAGTATCCTCAAGCAACTCTTCCAGTTCTTTGATTGTGAGGTCTTTTTCACGGACAAAGAATGAAGCCATTGCCGGAAAAGAGTTGTTGAAATAACCCTCCATCAGTCCGAATAACTGGCTCTTTGAGTATTCACTCTTGGAAATAAGCGGATGGTAAAGATGAACATTCCCATAAGCTTTATGTCCGACATAACCCTTTTTTTCCAGAACTCTCAATACCGTTGACACAGTATTGCGTACGGGTTTCGGGTCGCTGAAACTGTCGCGGATATCCCTTACAAGACCATTGTTCATGTCCCATAATATCTGCATCACCTGTTCTTCTGCTTTTGTCAGTTGCATAATTGTATTGTAATTAATTTACAAAACACCATGTGCCGTGCGTCGTGTGTCCTGTGCCATGCGTCTTTTTTATCATTCCTTCACTACAAATATATGACTATTCTTATAGTCGCGCAAATATTTTGCAATAAAAATGACTATTATTTTAGTCGTTTTTAATAATGCCCTGGTATTTAGTTGAATTACACTTATATGCAGGAATATTTCCCCCTTGGGGGGAATAAAAAGGGGGTGTTTCTCACCGGGGTGCAATCCTTTTGTGAACGCTACTTGGCAGATAATTTTTTTTAACTAATTTGCACCTGATATTTATATTAAAATTCATATTATGAACCAAGCATGTTTTACAAAAACAAACTCTTGAGTTAAATGCCTTTAAACATGCGAGTTACATAATACCATTAAAAATTAATAAATTATTATGAAAAGAAACATTATTTTATCATTATCATGTGTAGCAGCGATGCTTATCATAATGCCTGCCTTTGG
>JAPLED010000067.1 GCA_026391475.1 Bacteroidia bacterium
AAGAGGAGCTGATTTTCCTGAAACTGAAATGACAAATTTCCCTTTTCCCTTTTCAGTAGAAATGAATGATTCACTTGCAGACTGAGAATTTAAAAAAGCCAGTGGATAAATTGCTGTTAAAAGAAGAAATAAAAATTTTCGCATTCAAAAATAGGTTTTATGGTTGCTAAAATTTCAGAATTTAACAACTTCCAAGTAAGCTTTCTTTGGTCTAAGGTTCTGATCGAACAGAAGGGGATAATTTTTTCTTCCTTTCACAGGAAAATTATCGAGCCAGCTGCTTTTATCAGAAACGTTCCAGAAAATGACACCGGAGATAACATTTTTATAATCGCGGAACAATGCATCAGCATCCCGTTCGCCTTTGCATAATTTACAATTTTATCTGCATTATCCCAGTAGTATCTGCTTTCTTCAGGATGAATGGGACCAACTGCTTTTTCGCAACCGCTGAATAGCAAAAGAACAGCGACTAACAATGAATATGAAATAAATCTCAAATGTGAATTTAGAATGAAAGGATACTTTTTCATTAAAGTGTTTTTTAAGTTTGATATCTCACGTGCAATATAACTAAAGTCCCTTGGTAATTGATATAGAAAACCAGATAAAAGTACTAATTTATACAAATTTTGCAATCGGTTGAAAAAATTAAATGCAACCGATTGCAGATATGTTATATTTTTATTTCACAATTTCTCTTTTTATTCTATTTTTGTTGATAATCAGATCTAAGATGAAAAGCAACAAAGATGTTACCATTTATGATGTGGCAAACGCCCTTAATATTTCACCATCAACAGTAAGCAGAGGACTGAAAGATCATCCGCATATCCGAAAGGAAACAATAAAGAAAATCAAGGCTACAGCGCATGAAATGGGGTATCAGCGGAACAAATTTGCCAGCAATCTCCGGCAAAAACATACCAATACAATAGGAGTAGTTGTTCCTAAGCTTAACAGTTATTTCATGGCAACAGTCATTGCCGGCATGGAAAAAGTTACCAACCAGCATGGTTATGGATTGATTATAAGTCAGTCGCAGGAGTCAGGAAAACAGGAGATCTCATGTGTTACCACTCTCTTCAACAGCCGGGTAGATGGGTTATTGGTATCACTGGCATTTGATACAAAAAACATAGATCATTTTAATGTTTTATTGAATAAGAATATTCCGGTTGTTTTTTTCGACCGTGTTTCGGAATGTAGTGGTTGCATGAGTGTAGTGATCGATAATTATAAGGCAGGGTATGAGGCAACATATCATTTAATTGATCAGGGATGCAAGCGGATTGTCCATCTCACCGGAAACCTTTTGCGAAATGTTTATGCCGATCGTTTCCGGGGCTATAAACAAGCCCTTGCCGATAATGGAATTCTTTTTGACCAGAAGATGGTAATAATAAGCGACTTGGACGAACAGGCTGGTATTGACGCTTCAAAAAAGATTCTTAATATGAAGTCGCGACCCGACGGCATATTCACTGCTAATGACACCTCGGCTGTGGCAACAATTGTTGAGTTGGGAAAGGCAGGCATAAAAATACCTGACGAAATTGCTGTTGTAGGCTTCAATAATGAACCAATCAGCAAAGTGGTTCAGCCTAATCTTACGACAGTTGATTACCCCGCCAGGGAGATCGGTGAAATTGCTGCCACATCACTTATCACTAAATTAATTAATTCACGGTCAGATAATTTAAGCACCATTATTTTAAAACATAGCCTTATTGTTCGCGAGTCGTCATTAAAAAACAAGAAATCATAAAAGATAGTAAAATGGTCACAACAAACTTGATAATATGTTATTACTTGGAATAGATTTAGGAAGCTCTTCCGTTAAGGCTTCAGTAATTGAAGGTGATTCAGGCAAATGTCTGGCAACAGCATTTTATCCTTCTGATGAAATGAAGATCATTGCCCTGAAACCAGGCTGGGCAGAACAGGATACTGAGATATGGTGGACAAATCTTAAAGCAGCAATTGTCACTTGTACAGGAAAACTGGGACAGAAAAAAGATGATATTGGCGCAATAGGGATTTCTTACCAGATGCACGGACTTGTTACAGTTGACAACAATAATAAAGTACTGCGTCCTTCAATAATCTGGTGCGACAGCAGGGCAGCAGAATACGGTGAAAAAGCATTTAACTCTCTGGGTAAGGATTACTGTCTTTCACATCTTCTTAATTCTCCGGGTAATTTTACAGCCTCAAAACTTGCCTGGGTTAAAGAGAATGAACC
>JAPLED010000064.1 GCA_026391475.1 Bacteroidia bacterium
TCTTTAACAAAGTCGAGTGCCCCACCACCAGATGCTGCCAGTCCGATAACCTCTTCAAGCCATGTAGTGCCTGCAGTTTTCAGATGTATCCCCTTATCATATTTTTTAATTATTGAACCTATGTGAGGATAAATAGCAAACTTATCTGATCCCGAGTGAATACTCATCTTCAGATTTTCGGGCAGACCAAATTCTTTTATTGCAAAGTCAATTACCATGAGATCAGATTCAAATTCTGCTGCAAACTTAAGAGGGTCACCTACATAATCAACACCCTTATTGAATCTTCCGGAAAACTTGGGAGCTATTGTCTGAACAGGGATATCTTTAGAAGCTAACATTTTTAGAATAAAAAACAGTTCAACAGGTGTCTGAGGATCAGGAACTTCATCCATCGATACTTCAGTAATAAAATTGCCACTTCCTTTTGCCTTTTCAATTTTTCTGAAAATATCCCGGGCCTTTAGTGCAGCAAACAGGTACTTTTCAGCTATTTGTTTAATTTGTGATTTTGAAATCTTAAATAACAATTTTGTTCCGGGAATATTCAGAACACCGGTGTATTTCTCAACACTGGCCAGAAACTCAGCTATCTCATTATCTTCAGCTTTCTTTCCGATATAGGATGCAACATCAATTGTGAAAAAATCAGAGCTTTCAATAAACCTGTCGACTGTATCAAAATTTATATGATCAGCATCAACGAAATAAGCTTTTTTAAATCCGGCACTTTTTGTTACCGAATCAGCCTCAATCCTGACATCTCCGGGCTGAGTACCAATGGTGGTGTGTTCCCTGTTCGATTTATTCCAGACAGGTGTTATTTCAATGCCTTTTCCGGAAGCTGCTATAATTGCTTTGAGTTGTGCACCACCCTGGTGACCAAATCTGTCGCCAAGACCAATTGAATATTTTCCAAGTGTTTTCATTCTTATATTTTAATACGGTTAAATTCAATAATTTAGTAAGTTATTATAAAAAGAAGTCAACATTTTCAGATGTTACAACATCGACAGGAATGTACTCTATTTTATCCGGTACCTTATGTAATGACAAAAATTCAAATAATTTTTTAATCCCTTTATAAGTTTGTTCTTCAGGCCTCTGGCCAATTAAAAACCTGGTTATACCCGACTTGAGATATTTTACATTCATATCCAGAAGATCATATCCGATGAGGTTAATGGATTTTAATCCTTTCTCTTCAAGGTATAAGGCAATCAGATATGATCTGGAGCCGGTAATAAATATTGATCCGATACCCGGATTTTCCTCAAGTACTTTATCGAATGCAATCCTGACACTTTCTGAAGATGGATCAGGAATATTGATATTTATCTTTTTGCCTTTGTTAATACCCGATTTATGGAAATAGCTCAGAAATCCATGTTTACGTTTGTTAAGGTGGTGCACATTCTGAATATTTCTTGCGATGGTTACAACAAGTATATCACTTTTTTCTGGTGTAATCATATCAATAAGTTGTCCGGCAACTCTTCCGCTCTGAAATATATCTTCACCGATATAAGCAAGGAAATTAGTATTTTCAATAAAACCGTCAATAAAAACAAAAGGGATCTTCTCTTTATACAGGCGCGAACAAAATGCGATGGATTCTGATTTGAAAATCGGCGCCAGTAGTACTCCATCAGGTTTGAGATTTAAAACAGCAATGGTTTTTTTTTGAAAATCATCTTCACACTGCATATCAAAAGTTACCTGGCTTAGAGTCACCGGAAAGGGATCAAGTTCTTCAATAGCCCTGGTCATGCCAAGAGGATGCTTTAGCCAGAAAGAATTGTCCTCTGTCGGCTCAGGAAGAAGTGAAACCATGTGAAATCTTTTCTTTAATTTCAATACCTGAGCCATCACGTTGGGAGAATAGTTTGTCTCTTTCAGAATTCTCTGGACCCTTTGCCTTGTTTTCTCAGAAACTTCTCCTCTCTTATGTATTACCCTGTCAACTGTACCTATCGATACACCGGCAAGCCTGGCAATATCTTTTATTCTTGCTTTTTTCAAGGTCATCTGTTCGAAAATTGAATTGCAAATATCCACTATCTTCTCATTATCAGGAGACAGCGGACATTAGCATATCATTTGTTGATTCAGGATTACTATTTAATCAAGAATCACTTTTTTATTCTTAGGCGCAAAGATGTTCATTATGGCCCATGCAAGCAGATAAGCGCTTCCTGCAATGGAAAACATCACAACATAACCGGTTTCAATATGTCCAAGATCTTTAAAATGCTGGATTATATCGCCTGCTATATAAGAAATAAAGGCACCGCCGACAGCACCTGCCATCCCGCCTATTCCGGTAACTGAACTGACTGCTTTCTTTGGAAAGGCATCTGATACCGTGGTAAAGATGTTGGCAGACCATGCCTGGTGCGATGATGCTGCAAGAGCGATTAAACAAACTGCACCCCATGTGCTCACTGATGGTGATTGGGCAAAAATTATTGGAACTACAAGAACTGCAAAGATCAGCATTGTTAGTTTTCTTGCCTTGAAAGGCGTCATACCCTTCTTGATCATATAACCTGAAACCCATCCTCCGCTAATACTTCCGACAGTTGTCATTGTATAAATGAAGGCAAGAGGCAAACCGAATGATTTTACGTCCAGACCTGCACCTCTGACAGTTGAAAGCCAGCCGGGGATCCAGAATAAATAAAACCACCAGATCGGATCAGTAAGACCTTTTCCGATAAAGAAAAGCCATGTCTGTCGATATTTGAGAAGCTTCATCCATGAAACCTTCTCTTTAGTTTCCGACTGTTCATCAACATCACTATTTATATATGTAAGCTCACCTGCAGAAACCTTTTTATGTTTCTCGGGTATTTCATAAAAGATAAACCACAGGATTACCCATATAAATCCTATCGCACCTGTAATTATGAATGCTGCCTGCCAGCCCCATGCAACTATAATAGCCGGAATTGCAAGAGGTGCAACAATTGCCCCGACATTCGTCCCGGAATTGAATATGCCAGTGGCAAGAGCTCTCTCTTTTTTCGGAAACCATTCTGCCACTGATTTTATTGCAGCAGGGAAGTTACCGGCTTCGCTTATGCCAAGGAATCCTCTCCAGAATCCGAATCCTAATACTCCTTTTGCTAGAGCATGACCCATGGCTGCAATGCTCCATAAGATGACCGAAAGCCCATACCCTATTTTTGTTCCAAATTTATCGATCAGCCTTCCGGCAATGACCATACCGAACCCATATAATAACTGGAAAGCCATGATAATGTGTGAGTATTGTTTTTCACCGATGCCAAGATCAGATTCCAGAAGGGGTTTCAGGATCCCTATTACCTGCCTGTCGAGGTAGTTCACTGTCGTCGCAAAGAAGATCAGAGCGCAGACAGTCCATCTGTAGTTACTGAATTTTTGTGTTTCTGACATAATTTTTAGTTGGTTAGTAATTATACATTGTATGTTGATGAAGATGTTGTACCACCACGTCCAGTCCAGTTTGTATGGAAAAATTCTCCACGTGGCTTATCAGTTCGTTCATAGGTGTGAGCTCCAAAATAATCGCGTTGCGCCTGTAAAAGATTGGCTGGCAGCTTTTCGCAACGGTAACCATCGAAATAGCCAAGAGCAGATGAAATTGCAGGAACCGGTATACCATTGGTTACGGCAGCCGAAACTACATTTCTCCAACCAGTCTGGGCTTTTTCAATTTTCTCCTTAAAGAAAGGATCGAGAAGAAGATTTGTTATTGACGGATTATTATCAAAAGCCTCTTTTATTTTACTAAGGAAGGCAGACCTGATTATACAACCGCCCCGCCACATAAGAGCAATTCCTCCGTAATTAAGCTTCCATTTATATTCCTGGGCAGCAGCCTGCATCAGAGCATAGCCCTGAGCATATGATACTATTTTAGAAGCGTAGAGAGCATCCTTAATATCATTTATAAACTTAACCTTGTCTCCGGTAAATTTTGGGGCAGGTCCGTGCAGTATTTTTGAGGCCTGTACACGCTCTTGCTTTATAGCTGACAGACACCTTGAGAAGACTGCTTCTCCGATTAAGGTAAGAGGCATACCAAGATCAAGAGCAGCAATAGCAGTCCATTTACCGGTACCTTTCTGACCTGCTGTATCAAGTATCTTATCTACAAGAGGTTTACCGTCTGTGTCTTTATATGCTAGTATATCGCGGGTTATCTCAATAAGATAACTGTTGAGTTCCTCTTCATTCCACTCTTTAAAAATAAGATGCATCTCATCTGCACTTAAATGTAAAAGATCTCTCAATATCTGGTAAGCCTCTGTAATAAGCTGCATATCACCGTACTCGATGCCATTATGCACCATTTTTACAAAATGACCGGCACCATTTTCTCCTACCCAGTCGCAGCATGGAGTACCATCATCGACCTTTGCTGCAATTGCCTGAAAAATTGGTTTTACAAAAGGCCAGGCTGCTTTTGATCCTCCCGGCATGAGAGATGGTCCGAGTAATGCTCCTTCCTCACCACCCGACACTCCCGTTCCGATGTAAAGAAGACCTTTGCTTTCAACCAGAGCCGTTCTCCTGTTGGTATCCGGAAAATGGGTGTTTCCACCGTCTATAATTATATCTCCGGGTGAAAGATGGGGGATAAGTGTTTCAATCATTTCGTCAACGGCACTACCAGCTTTAATCATAAGCATTACTTTCCTTGGACGTGCAAGAGATCCAACAAGTTCTTCAATGGAATGGGTCCCGATTATCTTCTTGCCCTTGGCTCTTCCTGCAAGGAAATCAACAACTTTCCGGTCTGACCTGTTATAAACAGAAACCTGGAAACCTTTGCTCTCCATATTAAGCACAAGATTCTCACCCATCACGGCCAATCCTATTAATCCAATGTCTGAAAATTTGTTCATAATTAGATGTTTATGTTGTTTTTGCTTATACTTATTCCTTTCGTCTTTAATTCATGAACTCACCCCCTGCCCCCTCTCTGCTTCGCAAAGAGGAGGTAATCTCCTTACTTCTTCCTTTTTAAACCCACCCCTTGCCCCTCCCATGAGGGGATTTTTTTGAGTACTTTTATCTTTTTACTTTTGCCTTTTGCCTTTATAATACTCCGCAACTATCTCATCCATCACCTTACTCGTTCTTGCTCCAGAGACTCCGGTACTTGGTGAGATACCATTTCCTTTCAGCGACTGAACAACTTTTTCAATGAGGTTATACTGAACATGCTCAGGGCGTTCATTTATAAATTTCTGCCTTCCGGAATTATTTGAAAGAACTATTGGTTCAAAACTAAAAGTAGAAAATCTTATTGAACCTTTATCTCCGATAATCTCGATAGTATCTCTGCCACTCTCAAGTGAAGCACTGAAGCACCATGAACCTGTTCCGACAATATTATTCGGGAAAACAAACTCAGCCGTTACGAAATCTTCTGCTTTATATAACCCGGCCTGATTAAGAACAATGGATTTCACTTTCAGTATTGGTCCGAATAAAAAATCAAGATAATCAAGCTGGTGAGATGCCAGATCAAAAAAATGTCCGCCACCTGAAATTTCAGGATCAACACGCCAGGAAAGTTTTCCGGATTTTTCATCTTCCGAAGGAGCTATGAATAACTGCATTTGCAGAAAACGCACTTTTCCGATACTTCCGTTTTCAATAAGGTCTTTTACCTTCAGGAATCCTGGAAGAGCTCTCCTGTAATAGGCAACAAATACGGGCACCTTGTACTTTTCTGATGCCTTATTTATTTTCAGACATTCGGCATAGTTAACTGCCATTGGTTTCTCAATATATACCGGTTTGCCGGCTTTAATTGATTCAATGGCATATTCTGCATGACTTGAAGGAGGTGTAGCAACATAAACCGCATTAATATCTTTATCGTTGATCAGGTCATATGCTTTGGAATAAAACTTTGGTACATTATGCCTGCGGGCATAATCCTCTGCCAATAAGGCATCCCTTCGCATTACTGCTATCAGTCTGGAGTCCTTCACCTTACTAAAAGCCGGTCCACTCTTTACTTCAGTGACATTTCCACAACCTATTATGCCCCAATTTATCATTTGATGAGAGATGCTTGTTTTTTATTTTGTTAATCTTTCCTTTGAAGTCCATAATCCAAGAGCAGGATTTGAGATGTAAAAAATTTCTTCTCCGTCAGCCATCCTGTTAAATCCATCTTTCAGCTTTTCGGGGCTGTATCTTTTCATCATTTCTGTAAGATCATGATATCTGAAGTTTACAGATTCTATCTCTTCGCGTGTCAGGTATCCGGGACAATAAGTTATTGAAAATCTTCCTTCCGAACTTCCGTGAATAAGGTGAGCTGCTGCGCTCAGATTATTGCGGAGCTCTTCGTTTTCACTTAAAGACTTTAATGTGGCAGGGGTTCCGCGGTAACCATATTTTCTGATCAGTCTGTCGATCTCTTTATCTTCTCCAAACTCTTTCAATCCGGGTGCCAGTACAATCAGTTCCCCGTTGTCAGCCATGGCCATACGTGTCCTGTAAATGCTCTTGTTACCCAGCCAGGTACTCCTATACTCCGATGGGTCGAGATAAACCACGACTTTCTTTAAAGGTTTATCAAGTAACGAAAAGTTGACTTTTATCGACAACTCAGCTGCAAGCCTGAAGACCTCTTCATCATCCCCGATAAAGAGTCCGCGGATAACAAGCCTGCCTGTTTCATCACGTCCAATTACTGTATGCACATATACAATTGGAAGATGAGATGTGAAATTGGCTGAAGCATAATTTAATAAACTTCTTACCGGGTTACTGACTTTGCCCATTATCCTCTCCATCCCGTAAACAGCTCCGATAAAATGGCTCTTATTTATTCCTTCGGGTCCTCCCGTTCCCACAAAGAGGTTTTTATTATAATTGGCCATACCGATCACTTCATGAGGAACAACCTGTCCGACTGACAGAATGAGGTCGTGTCCTCCATTGAAAACCAGTTTGTTAAGTTGTGCAGGCCAGGAATAGTCAAAAGCACCGTCAGTTATCTTAGAAACGAATTCTCCGGGAACGGTACCCACTGTTACTACGTCTTTTCTCCAATCATGAATACGGAAAAGATCTTTTGGCACGCCCTTATACATTTCTTCCAGCTCATGGTCTGACATGGGTGCATGGGTTCCCAGAGCAGGAAGGATATCTTTAATTCCATCTTTATAATAATTATATATCAGAGTGGTCAGATCTCCTGCTTTTGAATGAAAACGGGTAAAATCGGGAGGAACTACCAGCACTTTTTTCCTTGTACCAAGCTTAACCAAAGCCGAATAGAGTCCAAACTCAAGGTCATTTGGGCCTATGACTGTATTTTCTGAACCTGATTTATAATAAATCATAACTTATCCTATTTCTGTTTTCATTAGATCATTTTATCCTCTTATAGTCATTGGGCGGCAGGCATCTGGCGTCAGGCGTCAGGGTTTGACCTGTAGCCCGTTGCCTGTCGCCTGTCGCCTATTTCCAATGCGGATGTTCAGGCAGATAAGCTTCAAATTCTTTAATCAGTTTTTCCTCGTAAACGCCCTTATATGTTCCGGCAAAGAACCTGTCCATACCTTCTTTATAAAGTCTTTCCCACGATGCTTCCTCTTTTCCGGGATTAATAGGGAAGAAGAGAACCCCGTTTGATTTGGCTGCCTTCAGGTCACCGTTAGCATCTCCGATCATAAGTATCTTGTCATCAGGATATTTACCTTTGGCGGCATACTTAAGATGTTCGGTTTTTGTGCCATGTTCCTGTCCTGCTATCATCCTGAGAAAATGGTCGATTTTGTTTTCTTCCCATTCACGTTTAAGAGCAATGAACGGTGTTTGTGAAACAACCATCGCATCAGCTTTTGGTTTCATTTTTTCGAGGCACTCCTTTACGAAAGGAAAAGGGGTAATGCCAAAAACCATTTTTTCAATATCCTCATTTACTTTCAACGACCATTCAAGTGTCTGAGTAATGAAAGGATCATTTACTTCTGCCGCATATTTTATTAAGGTAGGGTTACCCAGTTTGGTCTCCTTCTTTGTCCAATCAATTAGAGGTGTGGCAGAAGGAACAGTAAAATTTCTCGCTTTAATCTCGGGACGGGTTGCTAAAAGCCTGAGTGTCTCATTGACTGCAAGAAACCTGTTGCATCCCCGGTTGGTGGAATACAGGTTCACAAACTCCCATGTCTCGCGGGCATATTTCGAAACTGGTTGCATTTTGAAATATTTGATGAAGTTGGGGCAGAAACACTCTTTCTGCTTGATCTCCATTGTATCAAATGCACAGCCATCGGAATCTATTCCGATAAAAAACTCTTTTTCCGGCTTAAGGTTAAGTAATTGTTCGTGTGGGTTCATAATTTCATTAAAGAATGTAAAGTACTATTTTTCGTATGCTTCGAGTTTATATTCCGGTAGTTTTTTGTCTGCAAATTTCATTTCCAGCCTGGCAAATCTCTGCCTTCCGTTTATCATGGGAACAGATGGCCAGTCTTCACCAATTAGTGGTCTGACGTAAGCCAGAAATTCATCTGTAACATCGTACCGGCATGGTGCAATCCATTTTTCAGGGAAGGTTCTTTCGGAAAGGGCAACTTTTTCAAGAGGAACTTTATCGTACCGTACATTATATATTATACCGGGTTCCCTGAGAATAGTAGCCATCCAACCATTACCCTCATAAAGTGCTATCTCAACAGCTTTCTGACCTACTTTATAGGCTTCATCAAGATCCACAATTGAGGCATAGGCAGTAGTATGTCGCTGATCGGTTCCCATCACCTGTCCACGGGCAGCGCCTCTGGTCTTTAATCCCTTGCTGTTAAGATAATTAACAACAGTCTGATAAACCGGGTTCTGGCTCGAGCCGAATGAGGTATGGCCAAAAGCATCTTTAACTTCTCCGATACTTCCAACTTCAAACCCTTCACTTATCACTACAATGCATCTTCCGTCTTGTTTTAACTGATCATTGACATTATCAACCAGGGTATCGATAGAAACCTTTGATTCAGCCATATATATCTGTAACGGCATCTTTCTTTCGGGATCGGCAAGCCTGGCAGCTGCAGGAATATATCCGATCTTGCGGCCCATTGCCTGTATAACCAATACAGGATCAGCAGTAGCAGAGCCCATATTCTCTTCATTGGCATTCTGGATTATATGCGACCAGTATCTTGCCACGCTTCCATATCCCGGTGTGTGATCAATAAGTTTGAATTCATTGTCACCCACGTCATTATCGATAGTTTTGGGTACTCCAACTGCTATCAGATCAAGCCCTTTTGTTTTTGCAAGTTCACTAACTTTAAAAGCGGTATGTTGCGAATCATTTCCACCTATATAGAAAAAGTAACCAACGTTATGAGCTGTAAAGACATCCATAATTCTCTGAAAATCCTTTTGCTGTTTATCCTTTAGTTTATAACGGCATGTACCTATACTTCCGGCAGCAGGAGTGTTTCTTAACAGAGCAATCTCCTCTTCTTTCTGAGCTGAAAGATCAAGAAGCTCCTCTTTCAAAACTCCTTCAATTCCATGCCATCCTCCATAGACCTTCCCGAATTTATCCGGAAACATCCTGCATGTTTCGATTATACCTCGTAATGAGCTGTTAATCACCGGTGATGGCCCTCCGGATTGAGCAACTATTACATTCTTCGCCATTTTTATTATTTATTGTTTTGCGTTTATCGTTTTTTGTTTAGTGTTTTTAGACTTTTGATATTTGCATTTTGCATTTATCGTTATTACTTTTTTAATTATAGGATTTTCAAATTTTCAAATTTCATCACACTCCCGAGTAAGCACTGAACCCTCCGTCAACAGGAATAACTACTCCGGTGACAAATTTAGATAAATCCGAAACAAGGTAAAGAAGGGTTCCTGTCAGTTCTTCAGGGATACAGTAACGTTCCATAGGTGTACCGTTGATGATTTTCTTACCTCTCGCTGTGAGTCCTCCGGTTTTCTCATCAATTAGCAGAAACCTGTTCTGATTTGTCAGAAGAAATCCCGGGGCTATGGCATTGACCCTGACTCCGGTTTTTGAGAAGTGCACTGCCAGCCATTGTGTGAAATTATTAACAGCTGCTTTTGCAGCAGAATAAGCAGCAATCTTGGTAAGAGGTCTGTATGAGTTCATTGAAGATATATTGATAATAACCCCCGATTTTTTCTTCACCATGTCAATCGCAAAAACCATTGATGGTATAAGTGTGCCTTTAAAATTAAGGTCAAACACCTTGTCGAACCCTTCGATCTGAAGTCCGAAGAAGGTATCTTCAGGGTTTTCGGTCTCGGTACCTTCCATCTTTTCGACTTTGGTTGTAGCCGCCGGAGAGTTTCCGCCGGCTCCATTCACAAGAATGTCAATAGTGCCGAATTTATCGTGAATATTTTTTTTTGCTGCCTCCAGTGAAGCCTTGTCCAGAACACTTGCCGAGACACCCATTGATGGTGTCTTGAATTCTTTTTCAATCTCTTTTGCCACCTCCACAGCAGCCTCCTTATTGAGGTCCAGGATTACAGTCTTAACACCCTGTGCAGCAAGCGATTTAGCCATGGCTGAGCATATAATACCTGCACCTCCGGTTATAACTGCTACTTTATCTTTTAAGTTCAGATCGTTCATGTCAGTTTATTTATTAAAACCAAAATATTCCTTTGCATTCCTGTAAGAGATACCTTCAATTAAAGGTTTCAGGAGTTCTTCTTCGTCAGGGATAAGCCCTTTCTCAACTTCTTCTCCGACAAAATTGCAAACCAGCCGCCTGAAATATTCGTGGCGGGGATAGGAGAGAAAGCTTCTTGAATCGGTTACCATTCCAATAAACCTTCTTAATAATCCCAGAGCTGCAACGTCCTTCAGATGCTTTTCCATGCCGCTTTTCTGATCAAGGAACCACCATGCAGGGCCATATTGTATTTTAACGGCCGATGAACCGTCATTAAAATTCCCTGCCATGGTTATCATCATCTCATTATCTGCAGGATTTAGATTATAAAGTATAGTTTTTGCAAGCTGCTCAGTATTATCAAGTTCACTAAGGAATTTCGACATTTTTAATGCGTCCTGTGAAACACCTATTGAGTCCCATCCGGTATCAGGACCCATCTGTCTGAACATGCGTGCATTGTTATTTCTCATGGCGCCAACGTGGAACTGTTGTGTCCAGCCTCTCTTATGGTTCATTTTACAGAGTTCGAGCATAGCAGCTGTCTTGTATTTTTCGGCTTCCATGCACGAAATGCTATCTCCTTTGAGCAGTTTCTTTAATATTTTATCAATCTCTGATGCCGTAAATGTGGCAAAATAGAAACGATCAAGTCCATGATCGGAAAGGCGACCTCCTGTTTCATGAAAAAACATGTGTCTGCTATCAACTGCTTCAATGAGAGCTTCAAAGTTCCTGATCTCAAATCCGCTTGCCTGTTCAAGCTTCAGAATATATGCCCTGAACTTTTCCGGGTTTTCTGTCTTGACAATATTGTCAGGTCGGAAGGTTGGTAAAACAGTTTTTTCAAAAGACGCTTTTAACTTTATATGATGTTCAAGGTTGTCGGTAGGATCATCGGTAGTGCAGATCACTTCTGCTTTCATCTTTCGTATTAATGATCTGGTACTGAATTCTTTTGTCTGAAGCAAAGCAGAGGCTTTATCATATATCCCTGTTGCGGTAGATGGTGAAAGCAGTTCATAGATGTTGAAGTATCTGGCAAGTTCGAGATGTGTCCAGTGGTACAAGGGATTTCCAACGGTAGCGGGAACAGTCTCGGCCCACATTTTAAATTTTTCCGGGTCTGATGCATTTCCTGTGCAATACGCCTCATTGATGCCGTTGGTCCTCATTGCATGCCATTTATAATGATCCCCTTCGAGCCAGGCCTGGGTAAGATTATTAAATTGGCGATCTTCAGCTATCATTGCCGGGGAAAGGTGACAGTGAAAATCAATTATAGGCTGATTCTCAGAGTATTTATGATAAAGCTTTTCTGCAGTTTTATTGCCAAGCAGAAAATCATCATTAATAAATGATTTCATATCTTTTTGTTTGGAATTGCAATGTTATATAAAAAGGAAAACTTATATTTACGTTAACGATCACGAAAATAAGAATTACAAATCAATTAATCAAGAAATATGTTCAGTGTTTAACATTAATTAATATTCCGGAAAAACAATTCATGCCAAAATGAAAATGGAAATAATTGCGTTTTCCATCAAAGAATGTATTTTTGTGTTCAATGGAAAAATTAACTAATCTATTAATAAACTTAAAAATGAAGAACTTAAAATGTGTCTTACTTATTATTTTAATCGTCTCATCTTTAAGAGGTTATTCCCAAGAACAGCAACCATCTGCGTTTAAAACGGATCTCACTAAAACGGATATTAAAGCTGTTCTTAAAGCAGTTGCAGACTGGCAGGTCAGAACACCTCTCACGCACCACCTTGCCGATTGGACAAATGGTGCTCTCTATTCAGGTATGGTTGAATGGGCAGGTATAGCCGGTGATGAATCATATTACGAATGGCTTAAAGGAATTTCAGAAAAACTTTCATGGACATATTATATTCATGATAATCCACTCCGTAGGTATCATGCTGATGATTATTGCGTTGGTCAGACATATATTGAACTTTATCGCAAGTATAAGGATAAGAAGATGATTAAGCCAATGAGAGCTTATCTCGATCAGATCCTTAAAGACCCGGCAAAGGGAGATCTTTTATTTGTCAATACCAAAGAATATTGGTCAACCCAGCGCTGGTCGTGGTGTGATGCTCTTTTCATGGGACCAACGGTATGGGCAAAAATGGCTGATGTTACCGGCAAGGAAAAGTATCTCAATTTTATGTACCAGGAATATAAGGCAACAACCGATTATCTGTATGATAAGGAAGAAGATCTCTATTTCAGGGATTCAAATTATTTTACCAGGAAGGAAGCCAATAGTGCGAAAGTATTCTGGGGACGCGGTAATGGCTGGGTGTTTGCCGGGCTACCGATTATCATAAGGGAACTCCCTGAAAAGTATAGGAATAAGGATTATTTTGTGACAATATATAAGGAGATGGCTGCAAAACTTCTTTCGCTACAGTCCGCAGACGGATTCTGGCATGCCAGCCTTCTCGATCCTGCAAGCTATCCTAGTCCTGAAATGAGCGCAACTGCATTTTTTGTCTATGGCCTGGCCTGGGGTGTGAATAATGGATACCTCGATAAGGAGACATATCTTCCTGCAGTTGTAAAAGGATGGAAATCAATGGTCACTTCTGTATGGCCCGATGGTAAAGTCGGATTCATTCAACCGATCGGAGCAGATCCAAAAAGTGTTACAAAGGAAATGACCGAAGTTTATGGTGTCGGTGGATTCCTGATGGCAGGAACGGAAATTACCAGGCTGATTGATAAAGGAATCCTTTAATTACGAATTACGAATTACGAATTACGAATTAGAACAATATGAAGACTGATAATATGATACAAACAAAAAGTTATGCTTTTGCAGTAAGTATTGTTAAGACTTATCAGTTTTTAGTTGAGGTGAAAAAGGAAGAGGAAATTCTCAAAATAGTTGGATCAATTACTAAAACACTAAAATCAAAACTTTTTTAACATAATAATTTCTAATTCGTAATTTCTAATTTCTGATTTTTTGATTAACCGAACATTATATATGAGACAGAAATTTGTATTAATATTTGCCTTAGTCTTAACTTCAACAAGTCTGTTAAACAGTCAGGGATTTCTTAAAGTGAAGGGTAAGGAGATCGTAAATGGAAAAGGAGAACCTGTTCTCCTCAAAGGCATCGGTCTTGGTGGTTGGATGCTGCAGGAACCCTATATGCTGCAACTTTCAAAAGTGGCCGGGACCCAAACTGAAATCAAGTCTAAAATTACGGAATTAACAGGTGAAGAAAACTGTGAGAAATTCTACAGGAGCTATCTGAATAACATGATAACTAAAAGAGATATTGATTCGCTGAAGGCATGGGGATTCAATTCCATCCGGTTACCAATGCATTATAATCTATTCACATTACCAATTGAAAAAGAGCCTGTTGCCGGACAAATAACCTGGCTGAAAATGGGATTTGAATTGACTGATAATCTTCTCTCGTGGTGCAGGAAAAACAAAATGTATCTGATTCTTGACCTTCATGCCGCACCTGGTGGACAGGGAAATGACCGACCGATTGCAGACGTTGATACTCTGAAACCACAACTTTGGGAAAGTGATGCTAATTCGCAAAAAACCATAGCTCTCTGGGCAAAACTTGCAGAAAGATATGCAGATGAAGAATGGATTGGAGGATATGACCTTATCAACGAGACCAACTATAAAATGGAAGGCAATGAACCCTTGAAGAAGCTTTTCCTGACTACAACACAAGAGATTCGTAAAGTCGATAAGAACCACATTATTTTCATTGAAGGCAACCAGTTTGCAAATGATTATACCGGTCTCACTCCTCCATGGGATAATAATATGGTATATAGTTTCCATAAATACTGGAATCCTGCTACAATTGAGACTATTCAGCGCTTTCTTGACCTAAGGGAAAAATATAACGTGCCATTGTGGATGGGGGAGTCAGGCGAAAATACAAACGAATGGTTTAAAGCTGCTGTTAACCTGTTCGAAACAAATAGTATAGGATGGGCATGGTGGACCATTAAAAAGATAGGTTCTGAAAGCAGTTTAATGACCATTACCAAACCGGCAGGATATCAGAAGGTCATCGACTACTGGGCAGGTAAAGGACCTAAACCAACAGTTGAAGAGGCAAAAGCAACTTTCATTGAACTGGCAGAAAATGTGAAAATTGAAAACTGTAAGATAAATTATCTTGTGCTTAATGCTTTGTTTGGGAAATGAGGCTACAGGCTACAGGAGAGTTATTAATGCCTGACGCCTGTTGCCCGTTGCCAGTTGCCATTTACTTTTTTTAATATTCAATTAAATAAAACGTTATGAAGTTAGAACTAAGATATGCCGCACATCCTAAGGATGTTAAGACTTATGATACAGAAAGACTAAGAAAAGAATTTCTAATTGAAAATGTCTTTATAGCAGATGAGATATCGCTTGTCTATTCGATGTACGATCGTTACATTGTTGGCGGTGCTATGCCGGTTAGAAAAGAATTAAAACTTGAAACATCAGATGAACTTAAAGCGGAACAGTTTCTTGACAGAAGGGAAATGGGAATTATTAATGTTGGCGGAGATGCTGTTATAGATGCCGGAGGCAAAACCTATAAAATTGGATTCAAAGATGCTTTATACCTTGGAAAAGGAATACGTGATGTCATTTTTAAGTCTGCTGACACAAAAAACCCTGCAAAGCTTTATATTAATTCAGCACCTGCTCATCATACATATCCTTCGAAAAAGATTACACTTGCCGACGCAGAAGTTGTGGTTCTGGGAAATCCGGAGTCATCTAACCACCGGACTGTTAGTAAGCTGCTGGTAAACAGTGTGATCGAAACGTGCCAGTTGCAGATGGGAATGACAGAATTGAAAACAGGCAGTGTATGGAACACAATGCCTGTTCATACTCATAACCGGAGAATGGAGGCTTATTTCTATTTTGAAGTACCGGCAAAGCAGGCAATATGTCATTTCATGGGCGATCCCGACGAAACAAGACATATCTGGATGAAGAATGAACAGGCTGTTCTTTCCCCGTCATGGAGTATACATAGCGCAGCAGGAACATCAAACTATACGTTTATATGGGGAATGGCAGGGGAGAACCTCGATTACGGGGATATGGATGTCCGTTACCCTGACAGTCTGAAATAGTTCTTAACTCTGTGTAACTCTGTGAAACCTCTGTGTACCTCTGTGTAAGTTCTTCTTTTTTTTTGTTACACAGAGAGACACTGAGAAGACACAGAGTGCCACAGAGGCTTCAGAGAATCTCTAAATTCATTTAAAAAAATATTTTTATGAAAGATCTATTTGATTTAACAGGAAAAGTAGCCCTGGTTACCGGTGGCACGCATGGTATCGGACTAGCAGTCGGGTTGTTGCTTGGTAAGGCTGGCGCCAAAGTTTGTGTTAACGATTTGCAGGATGATAAGCTTCTGAGTTGTAAAGAGAGCTTTAAAAAGGAAGGCCTCGATGTCTTTACTCTGAAATTCAATGTAACCGATGAAAAAGATGTTGATAAGGGAATATCCCTGATAGAAAAAAGCGTTGGTTCCGTGGATATTCTTGTCAATAATGCAGGTATTATAAAGAGAATCCCGATACTTGACATGTCAATATCAGACTACAAACAGGTTATTGATGTTGATCTTGTAGCGCCACTGATTATTTCAAAAAGAGTAGCACCGAAAATGATCGCAAAACGTAGCGGTAAGATTATTAATATGTGTTCCATGATGAGCGTTTATGGCCGCAATACTGTCTCAGCATATGCTTCAGCAAAAGGAGGTCTTAAGCTTCTGACACAGAGTATGACATGCGAATGGGCAAAATACAATATTCAGATCAATGGGATTGGTCCGGGCTATATCGCCACATCACAGACAGCGCCCATACGCGAAAACGGACATCCTTTTAACGACCTAGTCATGACCCGCACACCGGCAGGCAGATGGGGTGAACCGGAAGATGTTGCAAATGCAGCACTCTTCCTTGCTTCAAAAGCCAGTAACTTTGTCAATGGACATATATTATACGTTGATGGCGGTATTCTCGCCAACTTCGGGTATGTGAAGGGGGAGAATGAGATTTAGATATCTTATTGTCTTGATGTCTTATTGTCTTGTTATCTTGCGGTCTGCTTTAAAGACTTTAAGGACTTTATAGACTTTCGACTTTTTTCAATTTCAGATAATACCTGAAAATAATTTTCAGACCAATTGATTGGGCTGTTGTTTTACTGCTTCCTCCCATAAGACTGTTTATCTGATTGGCATCTGATGAAAGCTGGAATTTATCAGGTGAAGAGTAATTTGAAATACTTGAAAGTGATTTGTCATAACAGGCTGCTACTGCAATCTGAATTTTTTTCTGAATAAAGAAATCAAATCCGGCAGAAGCAGTAGCATTAAAACCCAACGGTTTTAGTTCCAATTCACCATCTGTGTCAATGCTTTTGTTGCTCGGAAATCCATAAGCAGGAAGATTTTCAAGCAAGACATTATAGGCAGGATAATAACCTTTATAGGTGAAGGTTCCACTGCTCTTGTAATTCTTACTTATTGGAAATGATATATTTACACCGGTCTGTAAAAAGAAACCTATTGTTTCATTAAAAGGTAACCGGAGATTAATGCAGAAAGGGATACTTAAAAAATCAATGTTCTGTACCTCATTAATACCAGAGCCTGAAACTCTCCGTTCGTAGGATTCATTCTCTGAATCGGTGGTATTAAACTTATTTTGATAGGTATCAAGTGTTAATTGAGTCTTATATGAATTTAATCCAATACCTGATGATAGTCCAAAATAGTTTGAAAAAAAGTATCCAATTTCCACAGATCCAAAGAAAGAAGTCTTTTTGCTGGAAAGAAGTTCGGAAACGGATAGGGTTCCAACATTTATAATATGAGATTGGGATGGTCCCAAGTTAAGCCCAACAAATATACCCGGTTGATTTCCTGCGCTGATATCGGTTTCCTGAGAAAAGACTTCATTTTGATAACAAATTATCAGGAAGACTGTCAAGAGGATTTGTCTGATATATATTATTCTGAGACTCATCTTAATGGTGTTTTGCACAATATGAAAATTACTTTATAACTATGATCTTTGTATAATATAAATCTTTATTATTCAGCAACACCTGAACAAAATAGATTCCCTCATCTAAATTGTTCACAGGTATCTCTTTGAGCAGTTCATCGTTTATATTTTCAACCTGGAATTCCATCACTTTTATCCCTGCTGAATTTATTATACTGACTACGGCTTTGCCCCCAGATTCGTCACTGATTTTTAATGCAAAGCTTACGGATGCTGGATTTGGGTAAACCGAAAGAGATTTTGTCTCCGAAATTGAAATTGTATTTGAGGAATTCTGACACCCATTTTTGTCGATGGTTTCTACCTTGTAAGCACCTTTCTGTTTGTTAGTTACATAGTATTGATTGATTGCATTTGAAATTGCAGAACTACTCTTATACCATTGGAAATTTGTAATTGAATCGCCTAAATTCGAACATATCAATACATCACCCCATTTAGCATTAATTTTAGGGACTACACCTCTTTTAAATGTTACTGTAACTGGCTTAATATCATAACATCCTGATCCGTCACTACCTTTAATATAATAGGTTCCTTCCGTTGCCGTTGCCGGTGTTGCGTATGGCAACGTGGCTGCTGCATCTGTCCAGTAGGTATAGGTCAATCCTGCCGTACTTCCTGCAGTCACTGCTGTTGCTATGAGATCAACTGTTGCCGGTGAACAGAATGCTGCAGGGTTCGTGATAGCGACTGTTGGTAATGGATTAACAATTACTACGTGTGAAGTCGTTTTTGGACCATTACAACCAGCAGCGCTGGCAATGATGGTTGATGTTCCGCTCCAGGTGCCCACGTATGTTACCGCTCCTGTGGAAGTATTAATGGTATTACCGACGGTTAGTGAGGCCGCATCAAGGCTGTATGTTATTCCGGTGGTGTTGGTTGCAGTAGCTGTGTAGGTTACTGAACCGGCACTCTGACAATAGGTTGATATTGTACCCAGTGTGAAAACAGGTGTGCTTACTGTTGGAGTGATTGTTACCGTTCGTGTAACCTGTGCAGATGGTCCATTGAAACCATTGGCAGTTACCCTGATATCTACAGTTCCTGAGAACCCATTAGACCAGGTCATAACTCCTGTTGTGGCGCCGATTCTTCCTGCTGATAAATTGCTTAAACTCCAGTTAAAACCTGTACTGTTTGTCGCTGTAGTCCTATATGTAGTTGTGGTAGTACCATTTGTCAACTGACAGGTAGGTTCTGTTCCTGCGGATATTGTAATTGCAGTTGGTGTGCCTATGGGTGTGATTGTTACATTAAAAGATATGGTTGTACCCGCAGCAGTAACATTTGAAATATTTAATCCACCCGCATTTCCATCTTGTAGGAAGCTACTTGGATTTGTGGCATCATTTATGGCAGTTCTACCAACAGTAGATGAAAAAAAAGCATTTTTTGGGGTGCCATTAACCATCGGAGTTCCACCTGGCCTGTAAACATATACTTCGTCAGGTGGTCCGTCTGCATTGCCGTATTCTCTTGTATCAATTCTGTAAACAATTAAGCCGGAACCTGGAATATTAGTTTCAAATGTTCCTGTTTTTTTTCTGTATTCTACCATAAAATATTCATTTGTAGAATATGGTGAAGCTATCTTATAACAATTGTTTGTAGATGAAGTTAAAGGATTTAAAGTATATGTACCTGAAGATGTTATTTCTGGTATCGTGCTAATCCAGGTATGACCAGTATATCTCCATTTCATATATGATAGCATGTGTCCACTTCCAGCTTCCATTAAATCCCAACTTCCAACAGGTGAAATAACTCCCTGATCTTGATAGTGATATAAATCGGGAGAACCTAAAACATGAAACATCTCATGGCAAAGTGTTATTACCGAAGCTTGATTTTCAGGTTGAAAAGTATAACTATACACTCTTTTCCCATTAATATTTACTGTTTGAGAAGACATACTGGATTGATGTGCCCATAATAAATCATCCCATGCGCCACTATTGCCTTTTACAATAAAGCAAACATTATCTACATCATTATCTCCATCGCCATCTATATTTAATGCTCCGGGAACAGGTGAATTTGCATTTATCCAGGTTATTGCATCAAAAAGTAATTGATCTTCTCTTTTATAACTTTCTGAACCACTGTTGAATCCTGTAGGATTTGTAGTTGCATTATAGGGTTCAAAATAACTGCGAGGATGAGTATCTTTATAAGATAAATTAGTAGTTAACGCACAAGCTGGATAGTGAGTACTGCTAATTGTTAGTTTATCATAGGAAACTTCCTTGAAATATGATTTTAGAGCAACACCTGTTGCCGGGTTGAATTTATCGTCATAAGACTGCCTTGTGGTCGTAAATTCAGCATCGTCAGAAAATCGAATATAAATAACCAGGTTATTCAGAGTCCCTGATTGAGGTGCGTTGCTCAGTCCACTTTTTCTTGCAGTTTCGTAACTAAACATTGCAACTTTTTTGCGTTGATACTCTGTTTTTGAAATTTTAGCCCATTTGCTTAATCCAACACTTGCAGGGTCAACGCTATTAACTAAATACTTAGATGGTTGCAATAAATCGCCATTCTGCTCGGCATAGTAATAATATCCATCCGGAGCTTGAATAATCGTATATCCTTTATCATCGTGAATCCAATTATAAAATTCATCTCCAGTTACAAAGCAACTGATAGTTTTTCCATCAGGTTGTGTAATTGTATATGGAAGCTTTTCAAAATAAGCTGCTCTAACGAATGTAAGAATTAATAACAAAGCCGAAATAAGTAATGCTCTTTTTTTCACAATCAAAGATTTTCAATATCTTGAGGTCTTATGATCTTACCTGTAATTTCAATAATCAGACAACTATCCTTTATTCTCAGGATTCTCAGGATGATCATCTGAATATGGCTTTGCATAAAGATCCTCAACTCTTACCTTTTCATTTTCTGGATTCGACGTGGTGATTGACTGTCCTTGTTCTTCTCCTGCCTTGCCATTGAAATATAAAATGCAGGCAAATATTGGCATTAAAGGAAGAGTAAGGGCGCCAACTACTGCGGAAAGAATGATAAACAATGGATTAGTTGTCATATCCACAAGGTTAGTGGCATCCTCAGGATTCATAATTGTCTTCACGAAGTTACCTGTAAAAGGAAGAAGTACAATACCTGAAAAGATTACAGAGACAACAATCAGAATTATAATGAAAACTGCCACCCAGCCTATGTTCGACCAGAAATTCCTGTGTACCAGGGTTATGGTCCTGCTGATGGTATTGCCTATATTGGCCCCTTCAACCATCATAATTGGTAAGATGAAAAGGTAGAGTGTCATTAAATATAATATGGAAAAGAACACCCCTATTACCAAAGCAAGAATGCCCAGGACAATTGCGACTACACCTGCAAGTGCAAGAAGTACCATTATAATAAGGTATGGAATATAATACTTAAGCGATTTAAATAAAGTGACAAGGACATTGTCCTCACTGTTCAACGGACTGTAAATTATATAGTATTGAAGGATTGTTGTAAAAAGCAGATTTACAAGCAATATTATTAAAATCGGTTTAATGTAATCCTTCAGCATTCCAAGCATAATCATCGGATCGGTGGCTGTTTGAATCTCCTTAATATTTACAAACGTTGAAGCATACTGCATCACTAGCGACATGACCAGGGAAATAATAAATAAAGAGACGAATTTTTTTTTATAAAACTCCCATAATGAACTCATTGCACTGTCAATATTATGTTTGCGGTAGAGTGGGTGACTGCTGAATTGATCCATTATTTCTGATATTAATTTTTTTCAAATCTAAACAATAATTCCTAATTTCTGGTTTCTTGTTTCTAGCGTAAGGCTATAGGCTACAGGCTACAGGCTACAGGCTACAGGTTTTACTTTTTACTTTTTACTTTTTACTTTTTCCTTTGTCTTATTTCCCCTTCCTCCACTGCCTTAACACATTACTGAAAGGGAATATGCTGTTCGGCTTTTTCGGTGCGAAGATTCCCTCATTAACAGCCTTTACGTCCTCAATAGTATAGAATGCTTTGGGATTGAACCGGTTTATGACATCAAGAACATTTGCAAGCTCATTTCTTTGTACAATGGTATATATCAGATGTACCTTTTCCCTTGCCCCATGTGCTTCCACCACTGTTGCTCCATAACCGCTTTCGTTAAGGGTCTGTACGAGTTCTGTCCCCCTCTCGTGTGCGAAAACCCTTATCATCTGGATCCCCATCGCAAGTTTCTCCTCAATAATCATCCCTACAAAGTTACCTGTAGCAAAACCTGCAGCATACGCAATGTAATTTATATAGTTATTGAGGTTCTGCATTATCTTGCTGATGGCAATAATCCATATCAGCACTTCAAAAAATCCGAGAATGGGAGCGATGTTCCTCTTCCCTTTAGAAACGAAGATTATGCGCATTGTACCGATCGATACATCGCATATCCTGGCCAGAAATATCAAAAGGGGCATCAGCACATAGCTGAACAGATCGGAATCGAAGAATGAGGTTTCCATGATGGTTTAAATTTTAATGGAAACAAATATAGGAATAAGGAGCTAATGGTGCAACGGAATGACAGGAGAAGGGGGGAATGGGTGAAGGACAAAATGAAGTGAAAAATAATGCTTAATCACATATTTAAACATTTCCTGATTTTAATTGTTAAATTGTAGCGCAATAAGGTTATGATTTTGAGTTAGCATAATTGAAACATAAATAATATTTTTGATAATTAATTTAAACCAAAACAGATAAGAGTATGAAATTGAGCAAACTGACTATTCCGGTAATCCTTACATTAGTACTTGGGATTGGTATTGTATCATGTACCGGTAAAACAACTAATAAGAATATGCACACTGGCGTGGAATATTACAGAAACCTGCAATTCAGTGAGACACCTTATGATATTGAAAAAGGAACCCACCCGCTGACCTCTGATGAAGCAACTACTATTAACAGCTATAAATTTACTTATGATAATTCGGGCCGCCTTTTGTCTGTGGAATTTCTCCGGAACGATGTACTTCTTGGTTATTCATCCATGCAAGGTGCTGCTAAGATCGTATATGAATATAAAGATAATAAGCAGATTAAGCATTATTATAACAATGATAACGAACCGATTGAATCAGCCGGTGTATTTGCTTCTGAGTATACACTCGATGCAAATGGTAATCGTACGGGGCTTATGTTTTTAGGGAAAGATGGGGCAATGGTAGAAAACAGGAATAAAATCCATTCCTGGACATGGAGCATACTTCCTGATGGAATGGTAAGGGAACTCAGATACAATCTCGCAGGTGTAGAGACTGTTATGAACCCCTTCTGTCCGTTTTTTGAACTCAGATTTACTTATAATGAAAAAGGTTATGTGACAAGAATGGCAAATTATATGGCCGACACTCTCTATAACTGTACAGCGGAAAACTGTGGTGACATTGGCGTATCTTATTTCACTTTCACCCCCAATGAAAATGGCGATGTTGAAAATTTTGCGGTTTTTAATGTTATCGGACAAATGTCAAATCTTTACTGGGGATGGTCAAAACGTATTAATAAGTTCGATGAGAACGGTTATGTTTTAGAGACTGCATATTTAGACCAGGATGATGAATACGTAGGAGGGAAAATGGTTCCCGTAACACAGAATGTATATGATAGTCATGGCGCCGTTACTGAGGTTATGAGCATGGATAAAGACAGAAATGTAATTAACAGTCCTGAAAACGGAGTGGCTATCACAGAGTACAAATATGATGAACCGGGTAATCGTACTGAGACACTCAGATTTGACAAAGACCGGGTTGCAGTAAAGCTATAGCCAATTCAGAAATAATCCGGATATGCAAAAACAATATTATTCGATATTCCTTATTTCAGTTCTGACTTTAATTTCATTTGCGGGATGCTCTGGAAATAAAACAGAAAAGAAACAGGAAACGTTACCTGTACAGGAGGTTAAAACTCCTGTGGCTATTGGAAATGAGACTTCATTACTGCTAAAAGATCTTGAGGAAAATGGTGATTATGTTAACAGTCAGGTTTTTCCATCATTAATTAAAGCCTCGATTGTAAATGAGAACCTTAATAAAAATCTTCTTGTGGTTGATCTAAGGTCATCAAAACAATTTTTAGAAGGTCACATAAAAGGTGCAGTTAATAAGAAATTTGAAGAATTGCCTGCTTATTTTGAGACTGGGATTAAACCATTTGAGTATGACAAGATTATTATTGTCTGTGAAGATGGTCAGGTATCCAGCTATACAACCTCGTTGTTAAGGTTGATGGGCTATGGGAATGTATATTCAATGAGATGGGGCATGAGTGCATGGAATAAAAAGTATGCACAGGATGGATGGATGAAGGGTGTCTCGGGAAAGTATGAAGCCAACCTTGAAAATAAGGTAAATGAAAGACCTTCTTCAAAAGCGATGCCGGAACTGAATACAGGAAAGACTACAGGAGAGGAGATCGGAGCAGCAAGGTTCCGGAAACTGTTTGAAGAGGGTATCGGGAATATCCTGATTACAGCTGATGAGGTATTCAACAATCCGCAAAAATATTTTATCATTAATCTTGAGAGGAAGGATAAATATGAGGATGGACATATTCCCGGAGCAATCAGATATAAACCTGACGCTACTCTTGGATTTACCGATGAAATGGCTTCTATTCCCTCTGATAAAACTGTGGTGGTTTATTGCGGAACAGGACATAACTCAGGATTTGCAACAGCCTACCTGCGCTTATTTGGTTATGATGCCAGAACTCTTAAATATGGCAATAACAGTTTTATGTATGACAAGATGGTCAGGCAGAGAACTGCTTTGTCGTGGCTTCCCTTTACCGGTGAGGATGTAAATGATTTTTCCCTTGTGAAATAATTAAACAGGATCAATTAAAGTTTAAAGTTCCGGTCTGACTAATGTGTCGGGCTGGAATTTATATTTTAAGACCTCACTATCAGCGTCATTGGTGAGGATGTAAATATTCTTGTAACCCATCTGACTGAGAACCATCCAAATCCTGGCAGAAACAGCCGTTTCAGAAGATACAAGCAGAACCGGACCATCATGTTTCCGGATAATACTAAGATTATTTTTACTTAAAATGGAGTCCGCAGCAATAAAGAGATCATCACTGGTAATTTCGTTAAGACCACTGCCTGCTTCACCCAGATTTATGATAAGTTTTTCTCCCGAAAGGGTATTGATCTGCTCTCCGGTTATTATATTTGATTGCTTTACTGATGGTTCAGCCCATTTTTTTGCATCAATTTTAAAATGGTTTGTACCAAATGATCTGAGAAGGACCAGAATCAATATTGGTAAAACAACAGCAATTACCACCTTATATTTATTTATTAAGCTCATCGATTGTAATTCCTGATTCCTGATTTCTAATTTCTAATTTCTAATTCCTAATTCCTGATTATTCACATCCACCATCAAGTTTTTTGAAAGAAATATGTTTTGCCTCAATGAATTTCAACTTCAAACTATCAGGCAGACTATTAATTTCTGTAAACATTTTTCTGGCTCTTGTCCTGGTTTCAAACAACGCATTTTCCCTGGCGGAGATCCTTTCTCCCGTAAAACTACTATTCATTACAGTGTTAAACCATTCATTAAGACCACCTTTCAATACATAGATATTTTTGTATTTCAATCCACTTGCCAGGACAAGGGCATAGTTTGAATCAAAATCGCCATTGGAGTAAAAAATAGTCTTAATATTTTCGTTATTCAGGAAACCACCAGGGTCATTATTAAGGAGTTGATAGTAGGGGACATTTATCGAACCCGGGATATTCACAGATCTGAATTCTTCAGGCGACCTGAGATCGATAATCTGAACGGTAGTGTCTTCAGATACAACAAATCTAGCTACCTGGTCCACTGTAAAATATGTTTTTTCGTCAAGTACTTCGGACAGTAACTTTTGAGGTTTGACTGTAAGCGACCGGTTCGCAGAAAGGGGTAATAAAGCGAGGATAAACCCCAGACATAAAAGTCCGGCTGAAAATTTTTCTCTGGTATTCATCTTTTCAAAAATTAGATTTCGTTGGTTATATCAGGTCGCGCAAATTTCTTTTCTGCTGCTTCAGCAAGCCAGAACATTATTACCGCAGCAATAATAAGCAGAAAAATAAACAGCCCCGGAGAAATACCCATGACCTCATTTATTTTAACCGGACCTTTATATGACCTATTAGCGAGATTCTGTATTAACGGGTAGGTTTCAGCAAAAAGGAATGCTCCGGTGAGCCCACCTGCAAAAAATACCATTGCATCAATCTTACCTATCGAAAGTGCGCTTAATCCTGTACCAGGACAAAATCCTCCCATAATAAATCCGGCACCCATTATTACTCCGCCAACTATTGATGAGGTAACATAAAATTCGTTCACGAAAACCATATTCAGATTAAGAAGTCCGAAGAAGCTTAATAACTGAGAGCCGATTAGTGCAACAATCGCTGCCGTAAAGAATACCTTTATTACAGTTGTATCGTACCCGTAAAACATCCCGATAAGTTTACGGCTCGAAGAGAATCCTGCCTGTTCGAGGGAAAATCCGAAACCTATGCCAATCAGCAGTGCTATAAGCAGATCGAGCCATTCCGGCATTGTTAATAATGATGAAAGAGGTCCCATATTTTTATTATTAAATTGTCTAAATAAATTTAAGCTTTAAATGCTACAGCCTCTATAGCCTTCTTCCTCATATCCAGTTTTTCCTGAAAAACCAGGCGAAAATATATGCTGAACCGAAAATTGCAATCATTGTGACAAAACCGGCAACAGATAGTACGGCCATTCCTGATAGAGCAGCGCCACTGGTACATCCCCGGGCAAGCTGAGCACCATAAACAAAGAACACACCACCCAGAAATGCAAAGATCAATCGCCTGGAATTTGATATCTTTGGAGACTTTTCAATTTTGAACTTCAGTCTCTTTGAAATTGCTCCTGATAAGAATCCACCGGCTACAACTCCGAGTATTTCGAGTGTCAGCCAGTTTTTTAAAGGTTTTTTCCCGTCTTCGAAATATTTGCTGTAGTAGATTGATTCTTCAGCATGCTGACGGTCAACTGCTCCGACAATCGAGACAACACAGTATTTGAGACCACCGCTGGCTCCCAGGCCGCGACCTGATAGGAACATCGCCAGAAGCAGTACTATCCCCAGCATGGTACCTGCCAGATAAGGATTCATGTATCTGTTTTTCATTATTTGAAATTCTGATATTAATGTTTTCTCTGTAAATACAAAAATAGTAAATGTGAGTTATAAGACAAACAGTCAGAAAGTCTATAAAGTTCATAAAGTTCGTAAAGTCATATTGAAAAAATGAAGGGGTGAATGGGAGAGGGGGAGACTGGGAGACTGGCTTTTTTAGATTACATACTGTTCACCGAGTATCCAGTACCGAGTACCAAGCACCTAGAACCTAGCACCAAACAACGAGCACATTTCGTTATTTATTTTTTATCTTTATAAAATATTTAAACAACGAAGATGGCCAGATTCAAACTTACAATAGAATACGATGGAACGCGCTATATCGGTTGGCAGATGCAGAAGGGCGGAAAAACAATTCAGGGAGAGATACTCGATGCCTGCAGGGAGGTATTTAAAGGTGAAGAGATTGATGTTTTTGGTGCGGGACGTACTGATGGTGGCGTTCATGCATCGGGTCAGGTTGCGCATCTCGGTGTTGAAACAGATCTGGCACCGTTGAAGATAAAATACGGGATCAACGACCGTCTTCCACCGGATATCTGTGTAATAAATGTTGAAGAGGCACATCCGAAGTTTCATGCCCGGCACGATGCAAATGCCCGCAGTTATATTTACCAGATAAGCAGAAGACGTACTGCCTTCGGGAAAAAGTATGTATGGTGGATAAAAGACCAGCTTGATATTGATCTGATGAACGAAGCTGCAAGAAATTTTCCCGGACTGAAAGACTACAGGTACTTCACTGACGAGACAGCGGAACAATCATCCACGAAGGTAGAGATACTTCATGCAAAGGTGAATGATTTTGGTGACATGCTTGTCTTTCATGTTGTAGGTTCACATTTCCTGTGGAAGCAGATAAGACGTATGACGGGAGTCCTGGTTGAGGTAGGACGTGGCAAACTGTCACCCGCTGATGTTGCTTCATTTTTCAGACTCAAGTCAGATATTCCGGCAAAACTTACAGCTCCGCCAAGCGGGTTATTTCTCGAAAAAGTATATTATAAAAAGGAAGAGATCAGCTACCAGACAAAGCCTATCATAAATTTCTAATTACGAATTACGAATTTCTAATTCCTGTAGCCTGTAGCCTGTAGCCTTATTTTAATCGCAGGTACATTCGATCCGGCTTATTATATCCTGGCTCAGGTTCATTGCTATTAACCGATTGGTTCTCTGATCAATACATTTATTGCAGCTGGAAAACAGGCCTAAATCCCATACATCGGCAAATACACGTCCTGCATTTAGTTTAATACCATATTCCAAAACTGTTTCCAGGGAGTGGATATCCGGTGGCGCAAAGTGGCCTTTTCCCAATAACAGATCCATTGCCCCGTTGCCTGCCCTAACAGGAATAACCGTACAACATTCAACACCAGCACTAAAGGCAAAATCAATTGACCTTTCCGCCCAATATATACCTTCTGATTCAGTGAGAAAAGGAGGACGGAGCAGAATAAATGCCCTTGACGGGATTCTGTGTTGTGTAAGGTAGCTGACCGAATTCCTGAAATCCTCCAGGGTCATTTGCTTATTGAGTTTTCGGAGTATCTCAGTATGCACGGTTTCAAGTCCCAATACCACTTGTAATTCAGGCTTAAGCATATCCCTGAAAAGCAGACATTTTTCATTGATCAGTCTGGGATGACTTTCAACGATAACAGTTTCGAAATTACTTACCAGTGATGCAATTTTTTTATAATCCTCTTCAGGAATAGCCCTTCCATCAAAGAAACTTCCACTATTATAGAGTTTCAGATGTTTAACTTCAGGCAGGTGATTCAAAGCCCATTTAATCTGGTTTGGGATAGCACCAGCAGGGACAGATTCATCGGTCGTGTTTTTCCACAGATCACACATCAGACAACGAAAAGGGCATTCCCGATTCGTCAGAAAAATGATCGCAATATCTTCAATTTCTCCAGAAATGGAGCGTTCTTTTTCAACCAGCCATGCATAGGGTTTTTGCGGATCAACAGAATTTTTCCTTCCCCGGTTGGACACTATCCACCGGTCATTAATAACGAGTTCAGGATTTTCACTCATAATTTGAAAGAAACTCTTTCCGGTAAGCAATTTCTCGCTCAGGAAAATGCCTTTTAAAGTCCTTGGAAGAAGTCGCGCCATGCTGAAAGCGTCTTTTCGGGAAAACCGGCATTTCCATTCCCGTAATAGCCTTTATACCATGAGAAACTATCTGTCCCTTAAGATCATATAACTTTTGATGATCCCAATTGGTCATATCAATATATGGAATACCTTCAGAAATTTCGATCACATTGGGTAAAGTATAAGGACTGAATCCTTCAAATCCCAGCAAATCTGAAGGAGTAAAGGTCCGCATGTAACCCCTGCTTAATCCTCCTGAATAGGTTAATGAATGTTTGATTGACTCTACTCCCCAGCCTTCATGATAAAGCATGAGGTTATTAAGGACACTGCGTATAGTCAGTTCAGGGTTTTCTTCAATCGGATAATCTTTTAAATTTTCATCACCTCCGTCTCCGTCAATTATGTATTTCCAATCGGGATAACGCGACCGGATTCCCTGCAGAAGGGACAAATTCATTGTTGCGGATTGTATATCAAGAGGTTTATAGTCTTCGACAACTTTCACAGCCTTCTTCCAATCCAATGCTGAATAATCCACTTCAATGGGTTCCAGAAATATTTCCAGATTCAGTGCTTCCAGAAATTTCCTCGCCTGAATTAAATCAGCCCCATCGCCGTCAATCGATAGTGTAAAAGCTTTCAGCCTTGATGGGCTTTCACCAAGTTCTTTCAGTGCATGGTAAGTAAGTAAGAAAACAGAACCACTATCAATTCCGGCAGAAAAAGTAACTCCGATAGGGCCTGCTTTCGCATGGAACTGCAGCCATTTTTTTATTTCCTTGTACAATCCCGCAATATAATTCTCACCTATTTGCGCCGGATTTTCATGGGTAAATTTGTTGCGTTCAGGAGTGAAAAACCGACTATAAACAGGATTTGGATCAGGACAACCCAACAGTTCAATTTTTGTAATATAGTGGGCCGGAGCCATCCTTGTATAGGAGGGATGGAATTGGTTATCAAGGCCTTCCTTTTTAAGATAATCAAAAATGACATCAATACGTTCAGCAATTATAAGGTTAGGACCAGCCGGACGTTTCGCAATAAAATAACGGATCGGACGGCCAATTGATCGTGCCATCCGGATGGTCTTACCATCAACAGAAACAAGAGAAAATTGTCCGTCAATCTTGCGAACAGCTTCAACATCCCCTGATCTGACAATATTAACTGCTTCTTCGTGCGTCATATTATAAATGACATTTTTCTCTGGATTGGTGAGATCTATTACATTCCCTGCATATTGATTATTCATATTCTTGGTTTTTATACTGTTATCAACTATTATTTTGTTACAATTCCTTTGCCCTGTAAAATGGTGAGATAACGATCGCAGGTAATGTTCTTATAAATCTCCTTTTTCCCGTCTGACCAGGCGATCTCAAGCAGGTCAATCTGCTTTTGCTGGCCCAGTCCGATGTGAAGACGGGGATCATTATTTGAAAGATAGCTTGTTGCCCATTGATTGACAAGAACCTGCTTCTTTCCACCTGCTGTTACAGTTACTTTTGCACCAATTGCTGAAGCCGGCCCGTTTTTCCCTTTCAGTGTCAATCCCAGCCAATGATTGTTGTTTCCTCCATCATTTCTGAGCAGTACAGCTGTTGCCTGCTTGTCAACATGAGAGATAATAATATCGAGGTCTCCGTCGTTGTCAAAATCCCAGACAGCTAAACCCCGACCGGAACGTTTGGTTGAGAAATAGGCACCATGCTCTTTTCCGACATTTTTAAAATGTCCTTTCCCGTCATTCTCCAGCAATAATGGATATTGCAGAATAAGTTCTTCTGCAGTTCCGTTTGCGGCAACTATATCTAGGTCACCGTCATTGTCATAATCAAAAAGTTGTGCACCCCAGCTGCCTTTACCGGCCATAGCTCCCGCAACACCACTTACTTCTGTTATGTCCACAAAAACACCATTATCAACATTGTGGTAAAGGGCTCCGTAATCAAGGTCCGAAACGAGGATATCAATCAATCCATCACCATCAATATCACCAATTGACCCATGCATTGAACCTGTCCCTTCCCCCTGACTGTTTGCTGCAATGCCGCTTGATATGGCGACTTCGTGATATACCCTGTCATCGTTTCTGAAAAGGAAGTTTAACTGATGGTCATTGGCCTGAAAGATATCAAGATCACCATCATCATCATAATCAAATACGGTTAATCCCATACATTTTGAATCAGGAAAATATAGGTTATTTTTTTTCGTTACATCAACAAATCTCCCGTCTGGTTGCTGCTCGTACAGCATCGATGCCTGACCATTATATTCAGTTGGACTTGGCATCATACCAGGTGTTGCAGGCGAGACATAAGCCGGGTCAAAGGCCAGAAAGTTGCCAACCATTGCATCAAGTCTTCCATCCAGATTATAATCCCAGAATGCAACCCCTATACTCCATTTTGTGAAGCCGTTTAACTTATCCGGCCCACTTAAACCTAATGAAGCTGTAATGTCACTGAATGTACCGTTGCCGTTGTTATGGTAGAAAACATTTGGACCATAATTCAATAGATAAAGATCCTGATAGCCATCGTTGTCAAGATCAATAGCACCGGCAGCCATGCTCCAGTGACGGTCATCCACTCCGGCTATTTCAGAAACCCCGGTAAATGTTCCATTTCCGTTATTTTTATAGAGCTCGTTATGTGAATTCTTAAACACTTTTCCTTCAGGATCAGATATGCCTTCAAGATAGGTTCCATTCATCAGGTAAAGGTCCATTAATTGGTCATTGTTGTAATCAAACACAGTAATCCCCGACCCGCTGCTTTCCAGGATATTCTTATAGGAATAGTCACCAAAAGTATATTTGAAATTAATTCCGGACTGTCTGGTTATGTCTGTAAACATTACGCCCTTCTTTTGCGCTGACGATACAACCGTGATACAAATCAGAAAAAGGCAATAAAAAAAACCGATAAACTTCTCTCTCATTATTGGTCTCTTTTTTTAATTGCATTATGATAATCCTCTGATGTTACAATTCTTGTGTTATATTCCCGAAGATATTTTTGAAGTTCAGGATCTTTCGGATAAGAATCCTTCTCAGCAGGAGGATAATTTGTCATGCCATGAAAAGGAAGTGGTAATACAGTATTGCCAAGTGCAGTGTTTATATCCCCATCCTTTACCCAGCCCACACTATGGATAAGAAAATCTCTTTTCCATCCCTTTTTTAATTCCGGTAATCCTTTGGCATCAAATTCAATAGATGTTTCATCACCAGCATTGGAAATAATATATTTGTTATCCGACTCAGTAAGGAGAGGCAATACATTACCATAGCGTGTATAGTTACCTGACAAATCCCGCCATCTATTATTTTTATCAACATCTGAATAATCAAACCAATGAGGTCCATAGCGGCCACCTTTTCTAAAGCTACGGGAAAATCCCCGGTAATGAAGGTCAGCTGAAACGGGTTTTATAACGGTTGAAATGATCGGAGCGTTTGAAAGACAATCAGAAAAGAAGATATAATCCCAGTAAATCTCCATATTTGTTCTTATCCTGATCCGATGATCTGTAGAAAGCATTTTACCGGAGAGATCGGCAATTACTGTTTTATTCTTTCCCATCGGAAAGCCCAGGTTATCAATTACTGTCTCCCATTCACCTTTTTTATTAATTACCTGGATGATGGGTGGAATGACTTTAATATCGTGGGATTGTGAAATGGCTACATTAATACTGGCATCCGTCGGAAATATCCAGCCATTCAGGAAAAGGAATAAATTCCCGGTTTGATCCACTTCACCCGGATCAAGAATCATGTCCTGCATCTCTGTAACTCCTTGATATTTATCAGGTTTGAAATCGGACAGATACCTATCGTCTTTTTCAGTAATAAAAGAAAGAACATCGTTTCCCTGCGAATCCTTTGCTGAAACGGGGATATGCTTTTCCTTAACCTGGAAAATCCGATAACCAGGGAAAGGTGGTGGAGAAAACTGTTCAGGAACGAAAACGTCAACTGAATCGGGATGATCAACTGCGACCAACTGTACTTTGTCAAAATATATAGTCTCCCAAAGTTCTGATGTCACCTGAATCGAATACATTCCTTTCTTGGGCTTTAATAATTCACCCGGTATTTTTATATAATCATCCGATGCATCAGGGAAAGCATATGCAGTGTTACCTCCCATAATTCCCAGGGGCATACCGAGCGCACTTCTCCAGATGATATCTTTCGCAAATACATATTCGTCACCATTCCAAGTATAGAGAAAAGGACAAGAACCTTTCAGGGTCTGTGCCTCAACAAGTGACTGATCGGTCCCCGGAAAAAAAATGTTCTGAGGTACACCATTTGTCCAGGTAATTCTTATAACATCAGCTTTTGAACGATTTCCTATACCAAAAAGGACATTGGGATCAGTTACTATCATAGTCTGGTAAAGATCACCTGCGCGCATTTCCACTTTTGCCCCAATCCCAAAATGATTATTCTTAGCGCTTCCAGCTCTTAAGCCCACAAGTTTCATCTTGATAAAATGGTTAATATTACCGCCATCATTTCGCAACAGGAAAACTCCACCATTCAAACCGGCAATCACCACATCGAGATCACCGTCCTCATTATAATCAAAAACAGCTATTTGTTTTCCGGATTTCGGTTCTTCAGGTAACAATTTAGAAACATCGGTAAAATTCCCTTTTCCGTCATTATGAAAAAGAAACAGTCCCCGTCCGCCCTTTTCTTCAGATTCTCCTGCTATAAGAAGATCCAGAAATCCGTCATTGTCAAAATCAAAAAAAGAAGCATCATAAGCTTTAACATGCTGAATTGCAGAGAACATTTCGTTTGTATTTTTTACCCGTTCGAAACTGCCATTGTCCAGATTCCGGAATAATTCATGGTTACCTCCATTAACCGAAGTAATGAACAGGTCTAAAAATCCATCATTATTGTAATCTCCAACCGCTACTGCGCTGGAGCCTCCGTTACTTTTCAAACCACTATTTTCGGTAATATCTTTAAAAACACCCTGTCTTTGATTTGAATATAAAATATTGCTGGCATTCTTATTCACAACAAAAAGGTCAATGTCGCCATCGTCATCAAAATCGCCAAAGGCTGCATCGCGACTATTAACATCTCCACTTGATAAACCCATTTTTTCGGTTTGCTCCTGAAATGTGCCATCAGAATTATTCCGAAACAGCAGATTCGAATTTGACCTTGCTTCAAATAAATCAAGATCTCCGTCATGATCCAGGTCGAAGAACAAAGCCTTATTTCCCCCGGTTTTGCTGCCGATTTTCGCTTTGGCTGTAACATCTTCAAAAGTTCCTTTTCCTGTATTTCTGTATAATATATCACCATCTTCCTTCACGATATAAAGGTCAATAAACCCGTCGTTGTCATAATCAGCAAATGCAGTTGAGGATTCCTTCCCCGAATGTCTGAGACCTGCTTTGGTTGAAACATCACTGAACCGTCCCATTTCATTATTGAAAAGATAGTGTTTATAGGATGAACTTGCCGGATCATAGCTGCCCACATAAAGATCTATGTCGCCGTCACCATCATAATCAGCTGCGGCCACGTGTGTGGAATTTCTGAATTCAGTATTCTCACCGTCAACAAAGGCCGGAACAATATTCAGGCCTGCAGATGAAGTTACATCGGTGAATTTAATCACATCCAGCAGAGATCCATTTTCATTGATTTGGGATGAAGTTTTTTGGTCAAATGTAATCAGCGGAAAACCGATCAGGGACCCCCCCGGACCTTTCAACTCCATAATACCTGCCTGATATGGAGAGGTAACCTTAAGATAATTATGGAAAATAGTAAATTGTATAATCGCATTTCCCTTATCCTGTTTTTTCAGGGATGAAAGTGTTTTATCATAATAATTAATGGCTTCCTTTGGAAATTCGGGAAATTGTTTATGGATTATTTCCATTTGTTCTATTGCCTTATCAGTGTCTCCTTTACGGATATAAATCTCGATCAGGTTAAGTTGGGGGACGATATTCCCCTGAGCTTTCTCAACAAGCTTAAGCAGACAATTCTCGCGTTGCTTTTGAGATTCCTCATCTGTCCCTATCGAATACAATTCAGAAAGATCATACAGTATTTTAATATGGTCAGGAGCAAATGTAAGTGCCTCTTTAAGTTCCGAGATCGAACGATCACGTTCATCATTCATCTGGTAAACTGTAGCCAATATCAACCTGATATCAGGATCTTTGGGATCAATTTTAATCGCTTTTAAAAGCTGCTTTTCAGCTTCCGGATACTTGCCCATTCTTAAATATGCCAATCCCAGATTTGCATACCCCAGTTTTTCTTTTGGTGCCAGATCGATAAACTTTAAGAATTCCTTTTCGGCCTCGTCAAGTTTAAACTCTTCCAGATAGGCAAGTCCCAGGGTTTTAATGGTCATCAGATCCAGCGATTTTTGCCTGTTATTTTCTGCAGTATTTTTACAGCTGAACAGGATGAAGAAACAGAGAACAATCAACAATAGTAAATTTGTCTTTTTCATACCACCAAAATTAAGAAATAAGAATTTAAATTCGGACTTATCTTTCAACTAGTACCGGAATACCATTTTTTATTTCCATCATTCCGGGAACACCTATACGATTTCCTTTATTATCAAATTGTATCATTCCCGTAACACCTTCATATTTAATATTTGCCAATGTTTTTTGTATTTTATCACGATCAAGACCGGCATTTCTAATAGCTTCAATAATTAAATTCATACCATCAAAGGCATATGCTGCAACCGCGTCTGGCATATTGCCAAATGTTCTTTGAAACTCTTGTTGGAAGGCTAAACCCTTAGATCCCAACCACTTTCCTGAAGAAACCAATACAACACTTTCATAACTTTTCAATTCCTGATCTGATAATTCTTTTTCACCCAACACAGATAATGTGCCAAAAACAGTCTGGTTCATTTTTCTTTTTCGCATTTGCTGAATTAATTTCAATGAAGCCGAAGGTTGTCCAAATAGAATAATACAATTGACTTCTGCTTTATAAATCTGATCAAGCAAAACATTAAAATCCTGACTGGAATTCTCATAAAAAAACTGCAATGGGTCCGCTTTGCCAGCTATTTTCGTTTCTTTCAAAAAGCTGTCTAAGGCCAATTTTGAATCATAACCATTATCAGCAACTGCCGCTATTTTAGTAATTTTTCTCTTATTATATATTTCTTCAATAAATGCAGCAGCCTGCTGAAGATCGTTTGGCACACAACTAAAATACCAGGGGACAAAAGCCTGAGACAGTGTTGGATCACTTGCCCATGCAGATAAGAAAACAATACGGGCTTTGGTAGTAACCTGTTCAACAAGGTGAGCATTTCTCCCATCGTGAGAACCCATGATGGCCCAGACCTCTTCTTCAAAAATCAGGTTGACTGCTTCTTTTGAACCGGTTCCCCAGGGTCCTTCCATTGAATGCACTACCAATTGGAAAGGCCGGCCATTAAAACCTCCCTTTTCGTTTGCTTTCCGAACGGCCATTTCAGCGCCATGTTTAGCTGCCACGGATTTATTATCAGGGATTAAAAGTCCAATTTTTACAGTCTTATCCGGCCCTTCCGGATTTTTCGAGGCCTGCACATTTGGGACAAAAAGAGCCAGCATAGTGAATACTAGGTAAGCCCGAAATAATAATTTCAATATTCTCATTTAATGATCTCATTGAACCTTCAACTCACGGAAGGTTTCGGTAATGAAATTTCCCTACCCAAGGCCTGGGCTATTTTCTTCAAATCAGTCATCAATTGGGCAAATTCATTCGGGCTGAGCGATTGATAACCATCACATATTGCTTCCTCAGGTTTATAATGGACTTCTATAATTAAACCATCTGCTCCAACTGCTACCGCAGCTTTTGCCATTGAAGGCACCATCCACCTGAGACCTGTCCCGTGACTGGGATCAACTATTACAGGAAGATGACTGAGCCGTTTTAACATAGGAACGGCACTCAGATCGAGTGTATTTCTGGTGGAAGTTTCAAAAGTACGTATACCACGTTCGCAGAGTATTACCTGTTCATTGCCCTGATTAAGTATATATTCGGCCGCCAATAAGTACTCTTCAATGGTTGCCATCATACCCCGCTTTAGCAAAACAGGCTTCCGGCACATCCCTGCTTCCTTTAAAAGAGGGTAGTTTTGCATATTCCTTGAACCAATCTGTATCATATCGGCATACGAGGCTACCAACCCGACCTGCCGGGTATCCATCACTTCTGTGACCACCGGCAAACCTGTTTCCTCTCTTATAGAACTGAGCAATTTTAATCCTTCTTCACCCAAACCCTGAAAGTTGTATGGTGAAGAGCGTGGTTTGAAAGCACCGCCTCTTAATATCCTGGCACCACCTGTCTTTACTGCCCTGGCTGTTTCAAATAGTTGTTCCTGGCTCTCCACGGCGCAGGGTCCTGCAATAACAATAATTTCAGAATCGCCTACCTGAACTCCGCCAATATTCACGATTGTATCATTCGACTGTGTCTTACGACTCACCCTGGGCGGAATGGAAAATCCAACATTTTCCGGATTATAGTATGGATTTGTCTCCATTATGTCTTTCCTTATAAGATTAATATCCTGCATTACTGGTATGCCTCTCCATGTCCTTAGGAGGGGGAGCCAGAGAAAATTTGAACTTTCCGTCACGGACTTCTGCCATATAGATGTCTCCTATATCATTCCAGCTACCATCAAATACAATTTTGCCGGTAATGCCTGGATAATTCTGAAAAGTTTTCAGATCAGTTAGCACATCACGGATCAATACGCGGTTAAGACCCGCTTTGTTAATTGCCCCGATAATAATGTTCATGCCATCATAAGCATGTGCCGCAAAAACATCCGGTTCCTGGCTGAATCTCTTTAAATAATTACTTTGAAATGCCTTTAACTTTGGAATATCTGCGTTGGGATTATATTGACAGGTAGTCACAATGCCTTCAGCCAGCTTACCGGCAATTTTGAGAAACTCGGGATTAACCATCCTGTCTGAGCCATAGATTGGTTGTTTTAGTCCCATTGCACGTATTTGTTGTAAGATCAGCGCAGATTCTTTGGCATTTCCCCAAATTAGTATAGCATCTGGTGAAGTTACTAATATTCTCTCCAGCTGTGTTTTAAAATCTGTTTCCCCGTCATTAAAACGCTCTTCGATGACCATAGGATGACCTACACGTGTTGCAGTCTCAGAGAATATCTTGATCCCCACTCTTCCATACCGGTTATTGGCCCTTATCACTGCTACGCGGGAAAGACCATCCTTCTTGTAAATCTGGTTAACCAATGAATAACAGCTCTGCCTGTCATCACTGATGACGCGGATTACCCAGGGGATGGCTGTTTCCGTAAAAGTAGGATCAGGATCACCTGTACAAACCATAGGTATCTCCAGTTTTAAAGTAGCTCTTATTGCAACGTGTGAAACTATGTCGTCGATGGAACCCAACCAGGCCCAGACCTTTTCATCATCCATTTTCACCACTTCATTTGCAGCAGCACCCCATAAGCCAACATCATTGTGTATCATTAATTTAAAGGGAATGCCACGATATCCTCCTTTTTTATTGGCTTCTTCTATTGCCAGAGTAGCTCCCTGTAACATTTGTTTACCAAGGGACACAATCACTGAGCCTTCCAATGGTCCCAAAAATCCTATCCTTACCTCTTTAAGATCCGTGGGAGGTGGAATCTCCCGACCTGCCCCGTAAAATTTTATGGGTTCAAGAAAATGATATTTATAGGCTTTCTGAAACCTTTGATAAGGAAAGATTTCATCCGAAGCCTTACCATAGTTTTTATTTTTATCCTGTCCGATTAAATTTGAAGTCGGAAACAATAAAGTCAGGACAAAAATTGCTATTAATAAATATTTTGATTTCATGAGCTTGTAATTAGTTTGATTTGCAGATTGCATATACTTCGATTTCAACTAAAAGGGTTTCCCAGCAAAGTCGTGCCTGAATTCCGGTACTGGCAGGTAAAGGATCAAGATTCATCCACTGATAAAAGGAGGTGCGGATTTTATTGAATTCGGCATAATCTCTTTCAATATCCCTGAGATAATTTGTTGTTCTGACAACATCATGCCATGACATTCCCTCAGCTGCCAGAAGATTGGTGATATTGCGGTAAGTTCTCCATTGCTGTGCCTTAAAATCGCCGAGGTGCTCGGCTTTACCTTCCTCATTTACACTGGCTGTACCTGAAATGAGCAAAACCTTATGACCGCCGAAATCAAGTCGCAGCGCCCTTGAAAAAGATGATGGTTTCTGATAGTTGTATGCTTCATTTATTACCTGGGGAGCATGTGTTACATGTTTCTCAATCGGAGGTCGCTCATTATGAAGGGATGGATAAACTGATTCAATAAGTTTATTATCATCAGATAAAATTCCGAGTTTTTTCATCTCAACACGCTCTCCATCTGTGAGTTTTGAAAGATCTATCAATAATTCTTTATTGCCCATTATTTCTATTATTTCTATTATTTAAGTAACTCTCCACGACTGACTCCTTTTTCTGTAGCAACCCACAGGACATCAGCATCAGCATCAACACCAATTATAAAATTATGTGCAATGGATGGGGATAATGGCATTTCTCTGGTAGATTTATTCATAGTACTATCATCGTTACGACCAAAATTTTTAACGATGGCCATTCCATCGCTGTTATTGTCATTTTTCTTATAGGTTACCCAGCTTTTTCCATCAGTACAGCTTAACCCTTTATCGCTGCAAATAAAAACTACCGGACCTTCAGCCCTGAGAAAGTTGATAAAATTACTTGCCAAACCACTGTCATGGTCGAAGTACCCTTTCCAATGGGTTCCATCGTAACGGCTTATGCCAAAGTATGTAGATACCCATAAAATACCATCTGCATAAGAAGTGGCTGTAGTTATATCATGAACTACACCATCATCGGGGAGAAGGTCAATTTCCATTTCACCATCGGGATCAGTGTAATCCTTGAATTGCTTTGTTTTTTTAGTGTATTCGATTACTCCGCCCCCCCAGGCTGCAATAAATATCTTTCCATCTCCTGCCGATACACCATATGTCCAGGGCTCATGCATGGGAGCATTCTTTTCTGTGAATATCTCCCATTCTTTAGTGTAAGTATCATAATGGCCGGCGCCGCCTCCGGTAGCAGTCCATACATCTTTGCCATCACAGATAACGCAGTAAACCAGATCATTAGGAAGGCCGCTATTAAACTGCGTAAAAGTTTCGAATTTGCCTGCGGACCACCGGCTTAACCCTCCCAACGTTCCAATCCATACATCCCCGGTTAATTCACTGACATCTATTGAAAC
>JAPLED010000009.1 GCA_026391475.1 Bacteroidia bacterium
ACATGGTTAAAACCATCCCAGTAACCAACATGAAAAGGCATCCACCCTCCGAGAAATACTGTTGCAGCTATTGATGCCACAATAAACATGTTGATATATTCAGCTAGAAAAAAAAATGCGAATTTTATCCCGGAATATTCAGTGTGATATCCTGCTGTAAGCTCCGATTCTGCTTCAGCAAGATCAAAAGGTCCGCGGTTGGTCTCGGCAGTACTTGATACAAGAAAAATTATGAATGCAATGAAGGCGGGAACATGACCTTTGAAGATAAACCAACCTGTACTTTGAGCCTCAACAATTTCTGAAAGTTGCATTGAACCGGCAAGAATCACTATGGTAATAATTGAAAGACCTACAGATAATTCATAACTTACAATCTGAGCCCCGCTTCTCATTGCACCTATCAGCGAATACTTATTATTGCTCGACCATCCGGCAAGGAGTACTCCGATAACACCCATTGCCGATACTGCTATCACATATAAAACTCCGATGTTCAGGTCAATGGCGTGCAGTCCCTTTGCAAAAGGAATTGCTGCTATTGCCATGAATGATGCTATGATAACAATGAAAGGAGCAAGGTTAAAAAGAAAACTGTCGGCGTTCTTAATAGGGATCAACTCTTTAAAAAGCAGTTTGATCAGGTCCGCAATGGTCTGGAAAAGCCCGAAAGGTCCGACTCTGTTTGGCCCGAGCCTGTTCTGCATAAAGGCACAAACTTTCCTCTCTGCATAGACCAGGAACAAACCTACGAGTGCAAATAACAGCAGGATTAAAACCCCGATGATCAGCATCTCAGTAATTGTAGTCCAGAACGGAGACATGGCATTGTGAAGACTTGAGTCGATCTTGTGTGTTAAAGAGGAAAAATCGTAGAAGACTTTCCACCATGGGTCTGATAGTGAAGGAGAAGAATTTACATCAACAATATCAAATAGCATATCTTTTATCTTTTTTATTTTTGTCTATTAACTCATTTTAACCCACCCCTTGCCCCTCCCAGGAGGGGATTCCTCGGGGATTACTTTTGCCTTTTACTTTCGCCTTTTTACTTTAATTACCTGTCAATATCCGGTATCACCAGATCAAGCGATCCCCCTATTGCAACAAGGTCAGCTATCTTAAACCCTTTTGCTATGTGGTTAAGAACAGAGAGATTAACAAAATTAGGAGATCTGAACTTAACGCGATAAGGATTCTTATTACCATCACTGATTATAAATACTCCCAACTCTCCACGTGCTGTCTCAACCCTCTGATAATACTCACCTTCCGGAAGTTTTATAACAGGTTTCATTTTCACTGCATAAGGTCCTTCAGGAATGTTATCTATCAGTTGTTCAATGATATTCATAGATTCCCACATCTCGTCAATCCTTGCAATGTACCTGTGATAAGTATCACCTTCGGTAAAAAGAACCTCTTTGAATTTTATCCTGTCATAAGCACTGTAAGGCTCATGTTTTCTCACATCGCACGAGAAACCCGACGCCCTGCCGCATGGCCCTGTAATGCCATAAGAAATAGCATCTTCAAGTGATAATTTTCCGATCCCTTTACTTCGTTCATGAAAAATCACATTTCCAGAAAGCAACTGATCATATTCCGGTAATATCTTCCTGAAATATTTAATGAACTCTTTTACCCGTTTCTGGAAGTTCGGATGGACATCATACATTAGTCCTCCGGGACAATTGTAGCTTACGATCATGCGGCTGCCGCATGTTTCTTCAAAAATATCCAGGATCTTCTCCCTGTCGCGTAAACCGTAAAAGAAACAGGTTAAGCCACCAAGGTCCATGCCGAATGAGGCCCACCAGAGTTGATGTGACTGGATACGGGTAAGCTCAGACATAATAGTCCGGATAACTTTTATCCTGTCGGGAATTTCAACTTCAAGAGCCTTTTCGACAGTAAGACATACTGCTTCATTATTGATATGTGCAGATAGGTAATCCATCCTGTCTGTTAAATGAATTATCTGCTGATAGGTGATGCTCTCACACATCTTTTCGATGCCCCTGTGAATATATCCAATGTGAGGTTGTAAACTTATAACCTTCTCGCCCTGAAGGGAGACCACAAGCCTAAGCACTCCATGAGTGGAAGGATGCTGTGGCCCCATGTTAATAACATATTCCTGCTGTTCGTCAGTAGTAATATTTTTTACCTTTTCTTCCATATATTACTTGGTAACAATATTAATATCATCAACATAGTCTTTCCTTAATGGGAAATTGCAAACTTAATTCCAAGCAGATCAAATACTTCTCTCTCATGAAAATCAGCAGTCTTCCAGATATCCGCAACTGAATTGAGTTGCGGATGCTCCCTGTCGGAAGTCCGGGTCTTTAATACTACTACATGATCATAAACTGTCGAGCGAAGGTGATAAACGACACCCAGATCTTGTCCGTAATCTACACCTGAAAGGCAAAACAGATAATCAAATTGTGCCTCTTCTCTTTCTCTGAGTTGTCTGGCTAATAAATACAATTTTGACGGAGGCACTGTTACCTCAATGTATTGCTTTCCTTCCTTAATCTCAAGATCCTGTTCTATCGATTTTATAAATTCTCCTAATTGTATTTTATTCATTGATAATCAGATTTCTAAATATAAGAGCCAACTATTTGGAGTCGTGAGTGGCATTCCTTTTTTTCCTTGACTTTATTGTTTCGGTTTCAATCTTTCGCTGAAGCTGAAGCATACCATATAATAATGCTTCAGGACGGGGAGGACATCCGGGAACATAAACATCTACGGGAATAACATGCTCAACTCCTTTAACCACACAATATGAGTTAAGGAAAAACGGGCCTCCTGAAATTGCACATGCACCCATAGCAACAACATACTTTGGTTCTGACATCTGATCGTATAGACGTTTCAGAACGGGAGCCATTTTATTAACAATTGTTCCGGCAACAACAATAACATCAGCCTGGCGCGGACTAGCCCTGTAAACTTCCATACCGAATCTTGCAAAGTCGTGCCGAGGAGCACCGGCGGCCATCATTTCAATACCACAACAGCTTGTAGCAAAGGTGAGCGGCCATAATGAGTTCTTCCTTCCCCAGTTTATAACATCATCAATAGTGGTCAAAAGAATATTGGACCCGGATTCATTCAGCAGTTCGAGGCTTTCATTATCCCCGAACTCTTCTTTTTTCATTCCTTTTATTCCCATATAAGTGCATGTTTTTTCCAGGCATATAGTAATCCTAAACCCAGTATGAAAAAGAATATTACTATTTCAACAAAAGCAGCCATTCCTACTTCCTTCATCACTACAGCCCATGGAAACACAAGGACTGTCTCCACATCAAAAACCAGAAAAAGAATTGCGAAAAGATAATAACCGATATTAAACTGAAGCCATGTTACACCCTCGGTTGGTATTCCACATTCATACGGCTCAAATTTTTGGGGATTTATTGATTTCGGAGCTACAATTCCTGAAAAGATCAGAACCAATCCTACAAAAATGGCTCCCACAAGGAAAAATAAAATTAACCACTCATTACTCATAGAACCTGATTTAAGGGTTAGTTAAAGACGCACAAAAATATCATATAATTTGATTATTGTGAAATTATTAACAGCTAAATAAAGTGATAATTATCACATATTGCGTTGACAGAGGAACTAAACAAAAATCTCCTCCGGATACTCAATATCAGCCAGAAATAAACCTTTTGCAGGAGCTGATTTTCCTGCTCTGCAACGGTCTTTGGCCAGAATTATCTCTTCAAATTCATTAAGATTCATTTTTCCAAAGCCTATTTCAACCATTGTTCCTGCAATTGCCCTTACCATATTCCTGAGAAACCGATCTGCCTTAATAGTAAATACCAAACGGTTATCAGCCTCTTCCCATTTGGCATTATAGATTTTGCAGATTTTGGTTTTTGTGTCTGAATGAAGCTTGCTGAAACTTGTAAAATCTGAATGATTAAACAACAATCCGCATGCTTCGTTCATTGCTGCAATATCAATGTTCCCATGCAGAAACCAGCTTGAACTATCGAAGAACGGGTCCTTTATTCTGGAAATATAATACTTGTAGGTTCTGGAGATCGCACTGTATCTGGCGTTTGCATCAGGGAGCACTTTTTTTATCGAATTAACTGAAATATCCTCGGGAAGGTATCGGTTGAGTCTGAATATCAGGTTCTTAACTGTAGAAAGATCAGGCGAAATACTGTCAAAATGAGCACAAAAGACCATGGCATGAACTCCGGCATCTGTCCTTCCGGCGCCGACAGTGAAGATTTTTTCGCTTAGAACGACACTCAAAGCATCATCCAGAACCTTCTGAACAGTAACAGAATTGGGCTGGGTTTGCCATCCGTGATAGGAAGTACCTTTGTATGAGATAAATATGAAGTATCGTGTTTTCACAACTCTGTTTCTGCAAATATAACTATTCAACAAAATAATATAGAATTCAACTTAAAACTAAAAAAAACAATTTAATTGTTTGAAAACCGATCTTAAAATGTATTTTTACTTTCGTCGTTTAGTAACCATTAACTTTTGAATTTAACCTTAACATTAATAATGAATAAAAATCTAAACCCCTTTAACTATGAAAGTTGATTTGAGTTGGATAGATTATCTGATCATGATAATCTACTTTTTATTTGTACTGGGCATCGGCTGGTTTCTGAGAAAATTCATGAAAAATGCCAATGCATTTCTTGAAGCCGGTAGGTCCATGCCTGCATGGGTAGCAGGTTTAGCCTTTATATCTACAAACCTGGGAGCTCTTGAAGTGATGGGCATGACAGGTTCAGGTATGAAATACGGGATGCTTACAACACACTTTTACTGGATCGGTGCAATTCCGGCCATGATCTTCCTGGCACTGTTTATGATGCCATTCTATTATGGCTCAAAAGCACGGTCGGTACCTGAATTTCTGAAACTGAGATATGATGAAAAAACAAGAGGATTAAATGCTATTCTCTTTGCTATCATGACCGTCCTTGCTTCAGGGATTTCAATGTTTGCGCTGGCTCTCCTCATGAAAAATGTACTGGGATGGAATTTTAACCTGAGTCTGTGGATTTCAGCTTTGATTGTGCTTGGTTATACCTATCTGGGAGGACTCTCATCTGCAATCTATAATGAAGTTTTACAATTCTTTATTATAGTTATCGGTTTGTTGCCTCTCGTATTTTTAGCTCTGAAAGATGTTGGAGGCTGGATTGGATTAAAAGCCCAGTTGGCTCCTATTGCAACAGCAAGAGGGTTTGCACCTGACGCATTTACAACTACATGGAAGTATGCAGGTGAAGCAGGCTCTAATCCTTTGGGAGTAGAATGGTTTGGTATTCTTTTTGGTCTTGGATTTGTTCTTTCATTTGGTTACTGGTGTACAAACTTTCTGATTGTTCAGAGGGCATTTGCGGCAGAATCCAAAGCAGCAGCAAGGAAAGTTCCTCTTATTGGCGCTTTGCCTAAAATGTTTATTCCTTTTCTGATAATTGTTCCTGGCATTATTGCGCTGGCTCTTTCCAATGATCCTGGTAAAGGATTCACTTTGCCACCTAGTCCTGGTGGTGGACCAGATTATAATTTAACAATCATAATGCTGTTAAAACAGTACCTTCCAACTGGTGTTCTGGGGCTTGGGATTACAGCCCTGCTTGCATCTTTTATGTCGGGAATGGCAGGCAACGTATCTGCTTTCAATACAGTATGGACTTATGATATCTATCAGAGTTATATACGACCGCGTACCGGTAACGAAGAAGCTGATGGAAAACATTACCTTAAAGTTGGTCGTATTGCTACTGTTTTTGGTATTCTTTTGAGTATAGGAGCCGCTTATATTGCCAGTAAATTCGGTAACATCATGGATTTTCTGCAAACAATCTTCTCATTGATCAACGCACCACTGTTTGCTGTCATTTTCCTTGGCATGTTCTGGAAGCGCACCACTGGTCATGCTGCATTTACAGGGTTACTTGCAGGCTTCCTGCTGGCACTTCTGCACCATGGTCTTACAATACCTGAAGGTGCAACAACACTTATTAAGGGTGGCTGGATTGCTACTCTTCATACATATCCTGTTGAAATGGCTCAGAACTTCTGGACTGCAATTATTGCTTTTACAGTAAGTACATCTGTTACTGTAGGACTAACCTTTATGACAAAGCAGAAAAAATCTGATGAAGAATTGAAGGGCTTGGTTTATTCTCTCACACCACGCGAATTAGATGATAGTCATCTGCCATGGTATGAGCGTCCGGTTGGTCTCGCAATCCTTGTTGGGGTAATTTGTTTAGTATTAACAATAATGTTTTGGTAGGAGGAAATTAAAATGGTAGATATAAGAATACCTATTGGTCTGATGTTTACGATCATAGGAATATTAATTTCAGTATTCGGCTTTGTTACAAAATCAAACGCCGAAATGTATCAAAAATCACTGGGCATCAATGTAAACCTTATAATGGGGGTGTTGATGCTTGTTTTTGGTTTAATTATGCTCTATTTTGCAAGAAGAAAGAAAAAAGCATAAATCAATTTAATTTGAATTTATAAAGGCTGTCTTAAGAGTTTCATTAACCACCCCGTCATTGACCTTCGGTCATGACACCCCTCCTTTTAAAAAGGAGGGGAAAGTTTTGATATACAGTATTATAGCTTTCTCCTCCTCTATAGAGGCGCCTGCCTGCCGGTAGGCAGGGAGTACTACTAAGTAGGGAAGTGGTAAACTTTTAAAAACAGCCTCTTAATTATTTCTTTATGGAAACGAATATGAATAAAAGAGGATTTGGCAGCGATAATAATGCCGGTATTCATCCTGATATTATAAAGGAGATAATATCTGTTAATACAGGGCATGTAATTGGTTATGGTTCTGATATTTATACAGAACGTGCTTTGGGTATTTTTAAAGAACAGCTTGGCAGTTCCACCGAGACGTTCTTTGTCTTCACCGGTACTGCTGCTAATGTGTTGAGCCTTTCCGGAATTACACGATCATGGAATTCAGTCATCACAGCATCTACAGCTCATCTTGAACAGGATGAATGCGGTGCTCCTGAAAAATTCACCGGTTGTAAAGTTCTGACTGTCGATTCACCGGATGGAAAGGTTAATGTTGAACTTATTGAGAAGCACATGCACGGTTTTGATTTTGAGCATCATTCTCAACCCAAAGTGATTTCGGTTACACAGTCAACTGAAATGGGTACAGTATACACTGCCACCGAGATTAGAAAAATTGCAGATTTTGCTCATGACAGGGGAATGCTGCTTCATATGGATGGAGCCAGAATAGCTAATGCTGCAGTATCACTTGATCTTCCATTTAAGGCATTCACAACTGATGCCGGAGTTGATGTTCTTTCATTCGGAGGTACAAAAAACGGTATGATGTTCGGTGAGGCAATCTGTTTCCTGAAAACAGGTCTTTCCAGTGACTTTAAATATATAAGGAAGCAGGGGATGCAGCTTTCTTCGAAAATGAGATTTATTTCAGCTCAGTACATTGCCTATTTCCGTAACGATCTTTGGAAAAATTGTGCTTCTCATTCAAATACAATGGCCGGAATTCTCGCAGAGAGATTAAAACAATTTAAGGAGATAAGTATTACACAGGCTGTCCAGTCAAATGGTGTTTTTGTCATAATGCCCTCTGAAGTAGCTGAAAAAGTGAGGAATCATTATTTTTTCTATCCATGGAATGAGAAGACATCAGAGTATCGATTAATGGCGAGTTGGGATACGACTGAAGAGGATATTGAAGATTTTATTGAATTATTTTCAAAGGAGCTAAAGAAGTAAGAACAACGAACAAACGAATGAAAAAGGCTGAATCATATGATCCAGCCTTCTTTTAAAATCTTTTAATAGAAATTTTACTGAAGTTTAAAGTTAATAAATGCCTGATACCAGACAGGAACTGGTTTTCCTCCCTGTTTTCCAGGCTTAAATTTTGGAAGTGTGCTTACAACCCTCATTGCTTCTTTATCAAGTTCAGGATCAACGGACTTAAGAATACTTATCTTACTTACGCCGCCAGTAGGAGTAACACAGAAATTGATGATTACTCTACCCTGGATGTTGTTTTCTTTAGCAATTTCAGGATAAACTGCGTTCGTTCTCAGATACTCCAGAAGTGCGGCATCACCACCAGGGAACGTAGGCATTTCCTCAACAATAACAAAGACCGTAGGTTCCGGTTCTGCTTCCTGAACTTCTTCTTTAACTGCCTCAACAACTTCAACTACCTCTGCGTCTTTAACTACCACTTGTGCCTGATCAGCAGTCATAAGTTGCGAAACTTCTTCGGGTTTGAGTGTGTCAACAACCACCGGTGGAACATATTTTGCTGCTGCTACAACCTCTGCAGGCGGAGGTGGAGGGGGAGGCGGAGGAGCAACAACATCATTAGGCTTATCAAGATTCTGCATCGTGACCTTTACCTGTCTTTCAGAACGTTTTTGTCTGTTTTCCAATGCTTTTGCATTCAGGTAAGGAGTAATAATAGCTGTACCTAATATGATTATTCCAATCACCAATGAAACAAGTACAGTACGATTGTACTTTTTACGTAGTTTATAAGCTCCGTATTCCTTATTCCTGTCTTCAAAGACAATATCGTCAAAGGCAGGAGCTTTTATTTTTTCTTTTTCCATTTTCTGTAGGTTTACGGTTTATTTCTGTGCTATAGCAGCCGATGGTGTAATTCCTGCTGCGGTTTCCACCATCTTTTCTTCATACCATGTAATGTCAACTAACATATAAAGGGCGATTCCGCAAATATTCATCTCATCGAGGATATCAACAACATTACCATAATTTGCTCCTTTATAGGCTTTGATAAGAACAATAGGACCGGTATCGTCATCTTTTTTCAGTTTACTTATCGATCCCAGAACAGAATCCTGTGAGAGAGGAAGTTTTCCAGTAAGGACAAGATCTTTGAAATCAGCGATCTTTTTGGCCAGCGTTCTGTTTCTCTCAAGTAGTTTCTGACGGATACCTGTTGCACTAAAATCCGTTTCCGTAAGAGGAGGCAGATTATTATAATCCTCTGCATTTACCGTTCCCGGGTATGTATAAATTTTATTATTGGGACCAAGTACGATGTTCAGAGTACGGCTCGCTGAAATCTTGGGAGCGTCTCCTGTTGGTTTATCAGGGAGAATAATCTCCATGATCTTTGGTTTACTGAAAACCGTGGTAAGCATAAAGAATGTGATCAGCAGACACATCAGGTCAACCATCGGTGTCATGTCAATATGCGGGGCGAGCTTCTTAGCTTTTTTCTTCCCGCCAGCCTTTTCCTCTTGAATTATTTCTGCCATATCACTGTTGTATTTCTGCTATGTTTATTTTAGCTGCTTCAAGACTTGTGATCAGGTTGAACTGTCTCACATTCTTTTCCTTTAGAATATCAAGGACCTTCTTAACTGTCGGATAACCGGTTTTCGAATCTCCTTTAATACATGTCTGTACGTTCGGATTTATAGTACGTGTACAGTATATCCAATCTGCGAGCTGATTATCAGTTGAATCAATCGGAATTCCTGTTTGAAAAACATTCTTCGCCTTATTGCCTTTCGCTGCTAAAAACTCTTTCATTTTCAGGATTGGAACTCCCATTGATGAAGGGTATTTCTCGAATTCCCTTAACTCAGCTTTAGTAAATTCAATACTGTATCTCCCGCCCATTAAAGCAAGAATCTTTGGTCTGTATTTAAGCAAAGTATCAGGTCCGTTATCAAAATTTATGAATACCCTGTCGTCATTTGAAAGAAGAAGAGTCATTATGTTATTATCAGGCGTAGGTTTTTCTGATATTGAATTAGGCGTATCAATAAGAGCCGGATCCGTTGGTCTCATGGTGGCGGTCAACATAAGGAATGTCAACACAACACAGAACGTGTCAACCATCGGCGTCATGTCGATATGGGGCGACTTTGTTGGTAATTTAATCTTTGGCATTGTAGTTTTTTATTAATTGATTTGAACCAAAAGATAAATTTATAATTAGTTGCTTTTCAGTGATGCAGCAAAAGTCTGTGTCAGACTGAAACCTGCTTCATCAATTTTAAATGTATAACCGTCGATGGTTGATGAAAAATAATTAAATGCAATAATTGCTAAGGTAGATCCTGTGATACCAAAAGCTGTATTAACAAGAGCCTCAGAAATACCGGTTGCAAGAGCCAGGGCATCGGGAGCACCAGCCTGGGCAAGGGCACCGAATGCACGGATCATACCGAGTACTGTACCAATAAGACCGATCAACACTGAAATTGAAGCAAGTGTTGAGAAAATAACCATGTTCTTTGACAACATCGGCAGCTCAAGAGCTGTAGCTTCTTCAAAAGATTTCTGAATTGACATGATCTTCTGGTCTTTTTCCAGTTCTTTGTCTTTCTGAAGTTCACGGTAACGTGTCAGCCCAGCTTTCATTACATTGGCAAGCGAACCTTTTTGCTTGTCGCATGCTTCCATAGCTTCTTCAATTTTATCTTGTGCAAGAAGATCCTGAAGCTGGCGGACAAATGTGTTTAACCTGCCTTTTCCTTTTGCTCTTGAAAGGGTAATGGTCCTTTCAAAAATAAAAATGATAAGGGTTAAAACACATGTCATCAGAATAGGAACAATAAAACCACCTTTATAGATGATTCCAAGATAGTTACCTTGCAGCGGTTGTCCTTTCGGATTGCCACCTTCGAAATTTGCAGAATCACCCATAATTTGTTTGAACAAAATATAGGAAACTATTAAAGCTATTAAAATAGCACTTGTTGCAAAAACATTCTGCAACACATCTTTGAACGAACTTTCTTGTTTACTCATTTTTTATCGATTTGTTTAGGTTTAAGATTTTACGATTTGCAAATATATATTATGAATTGTTTTTTTCCAATAGAGTTAAGAATAATATTAAACTTTTAATATAGTTTAGAACAATTCTCTAAATCAGAAGACCGTTACTATATCATTATACCCCATCACTTTAATTGTTTAAATTATACTCAATTATGTTATTAACAACTTTATTGTACCAGTGTAACATTATAAACCCTTGATTTTGTAATTGGTATCTCTTGGGACTTGTATCCTTTAGCACTGATAATAAGGACTTCTGAACCCTGGGGAATCTCAAATTTAAACTCACCTCTGGTATTTGACATCGTTTCAGCAGCTGTATCTTTTACCCTGATTGATGCGTATGCAATCGGTTGTCCAGCTCCATTCTTAATAATACCTTTAATTTCATTGGGATTAATACCTTTCCTGACCAGAGCTTCAAAATCCTGAACAACTTTAAGCATGTTTCTTGCAGAGGCATTATTTGGATCCAAAGCAAGTGTCTTATTATAAGACTCTTGTGCCTTTGCAAGATATGGGAGCCTTCCTTCAATAGTTTTTTCCCTGCCCCCCATACCATAATCCAGACTTCCGAGGCCATTATATCCTTTGATCTTGTTATCCTTGTTGTTAGGGTTAAGATTGATCATTCTGTTATAATAATCCTTAGCTTTACCATAGTTATCGTTTATCATATGGTAATAACTGAGATAACCTAACGCCTCCATCATTTCAGTTTCATTCTTAATTGAATCAGCCTGGGCAGCAACAATAAGTTTTTCAAATTTCGGTTTTGCAAGTCCCAGTTTATAATCAGGATCCATTTTGGAATATGTTCTGGCAATGAAAAGATATGCAGGTACATAATTGGGCGATTTAATAGTTACCGCATTAAATACCGAATCGGCTGTTTTAAATTTCTCTCCGATGTAATATGCCCTTCCAATGCGCATAAGGTCATCAGTATTATCTTTAGTTGGGTCAATCAGTTTAACCCATGTCCTTGCAGCACCTTCATATCTTTTGTAGTTGTAGTAATTATTTGCAATTTCATTAAGAAGGTTTTTATCTCCAGGTTTATAGTTCAGTACCTTTGCATATTCCCCAAATCCCCTTTCAATCTCAGCATCAGCGTTAGCAACATCTTTCTCCAGGTTTGCTACCTTATTGGCAAGTTCATCCAGTCCAATCTTAATCTTTGCTTTTTCAGCAGCATTCGGGGCAGCTGCATATTTTGATTTTTCTTTTTCAAGCTGTGATTTAAGCGTGTTGAGTTCTTCAACCATCTTTGGATAATTCTGGTTCTTTTTCAGAAGTATCCTGGCCATATAATAATAGTCTTTCCATAGTATCCTTTCCGGTGAAACTGTTTTAAAAAGTGTCTCCATATAAGCCAGAGCTTTATCATAATCGGGTGGATTCTTCTCGTAACATGAATAGCCGGCTATACGGTTCATATAGGTCCTGGATTTATCAACAGCAAAGATCTCTTCAACATTCTTAATTACTCCGTCATAATCCTTTGAATAAAAAAGGGCATTAACATACCTGGTCTTTGCCGGAATATTACCTGTTGTAAGATCAAGATATTTTATAAAATACTCTTTTGATTGGTCAAACCTTCCTGCAGATGAATACAATTGTCCAAGCTCACGATAGGCAGGTGCGTAATTGGCGTTAAGTTTTATTGCTTCTTCAAAATAGGGGATTGCTTCCTTAAGAGCACGTCCTTTTACATAGATATTACCAATTTTCATGTTTGCAGTTGGTGACTGGGGATCAGCGAACTGGGCCTGGTTATAATACATGATTGCCTTGGAACCGTCATTGATAGTTATATAAATATCACCGGCAATTAAATAGACATCCCTGTTTTTGTTATCAATTTTAATTGCTTCCCTGATGAGTGGCAATGCTAAAGAGGTATCAACCTCCCCATCCTTTATATATGATTCAGCAATCTTTGCCAGTGTATATGCATAATCTTTGGCAGGAGGCACTATCTTTTTAAGATTTTTGTAGGGCAGGAGAAAACTCTTTGCTTTTGCACGCATCTCGGTTGCTGTCTTGTCATCCCCAAGATAATAAGCAACTTTTGCAAGTCCTATATAGTTGAGAGGATCGTTGGCATTTGCGTTGACACCTTTCTGATAAATCTCTTTGGCTGATTTTACGGCTACTGTCAATGAATTGGAGATGGTATCGGCAAAATAATCAGCAAGATAATTTTCCCCAAGAAAGAAATAATTTTTACTGTTTGCAGGCTCTTTCTGGATTAGCTGCTGGAATATAGCCTCAGCTTTATCATACTGCTCGCTTCTGGTCAGAAGAGTAGCAGAATTAAGATCCTGCGCCTGAATGTTAATTGCAAAAATTGTTAATAAAACTGCCAGTAAAACTGCTGGTCTTAAAATTAAACGTTTCATAGCTATCATTATTTGATGTCAATATAGTATTAATTTTTGATTTTTAACTACTTACTACTTACTTTTATCTTTTATCTTTTATCTTCATGAACTCACCCCTGCGCCCCCTCTCTACTTCGTAAAGAGGGGGAATACTTCCTACTTCTTACTGCCTACTGCTTCTTAATCTGCACCAACCTTATCGGCATCGTTGCAGGTACAAGCCCCGATTTAAGAACGATCCGCTGTCCCTGCTCTGCACATGCCCAGTTTATAAAACCGGAACCCAATCCAGCAAATGTCTCCCTCGAAATAAGATAAATCTCCCTTACAAAAGGATACGATTTGTCATAA
>JAPLED010000060.1 GCA_026391475.1 Bacteroidia bacterium
TTCTGCAGCAATGTTGAGTATCTTTGCCACAAAGATCGAAAATATGATCGTCGCATCGGCCGACCTTGCAAACTCCGATAAAACTGACGGTTTTCTTAAAAATACTCATCCTTTTGTAAAAGGGGATTTCAGCGGTGCATTCCTGCACGCAGGCGTTTCAGAGCTTACAATGGCAGCTATAATGAATGGCATGGCTCTTCACGGAGGTATAATACCCGCATGCGGCACATTCTTTGTCTTTTCCGATTATATGAAACCAGCAGTAAGACTGGCATGTCTGATGGAATTGCCTGTAAAATACATCTGGACACATGATGCTTTCCGCGTTGGAGAAGACGGACCGACTCATCAGCCGGTGGAACAGGAAGCACAGTTGCGCCTTATGGAACACCTTAAAAATCACCATGGTGAAAACAGTATGGTTGTTCTGAGACCTGCTGATGCAACTGAAACAACAGTTGCCTGGAAAATGGCACTGGAGAATACAAAAACACCAACTGCTCTGATCCTTTCACGACAGAATATAAAAGATCTGCCATCGGAAAATAACGACAGGTACGCAGATGCCCTGAAATCCGAAAAAGGAGCATATATTGTTCAGGATTGTACAGGAAAGCCTGATATTATTTTAATTGCCAGCGGTTCGGAGGTTGCAACCCTTGTTGAAGGGGCTCCTCTTTTAAGAAAAGATAATCTGAAAGTCAGGATTATTTCTGCTCCATCTGAAGGATTACTCCGGAACCAACCGGAAAGTTACCGCAAATCAATCATGCCTGACAATGTTCCTGTTTTCGGTTTAACCGCAGGATTATCAGTTACATTACAGGGACTGGTTGGTCCGAAAGGTATAGTATGGGGAATGAATAGTTTCGGTTATTCAGCGCCATATAAGGTACTTGATGAAAAATTCGGTTTTACTGCTGAAAATGTTTATCGTCAGGTTTCTGAGTACCTAGCTAAATATAAAAGGTAAAAATTTTAATCTTTGATTTGGGATAGACACCCCTTTGTGTTCCCCCTGAAGAGTTCGGGAGAATAATAGAATGGTTCCTGTGGGTCAGTTCATATTTTAATGAACTCCGCCATTTTCTCCAGCAAAATCTTTTTATTTATAGGTTTACTAAGATAACCGTCGCATCCTGCAGCAAGAATTCTTTCCTCATCGCCCGACATTGCATACGCAGTAATTGCAATAATAGGAACATCCTGATTTATTAATTTTATCTGCCTCGTTGCTTCAAGTCCGTTAACCTCAGGCATCTTTATATCCATAAGAATCAATATAATACCAGGATTGGCTTTAAATAATTCGATGGCTTCCCTTCCATTCGAAGCATGAAGTACCGTTGCTCCTGTTTCGCGGGTAAGAATGACATTAAGATAGAAGAAACTTGTCTCGTCATCTTCAGCAACCAGGATTAAGGCTCCGCTATTGATTTTTTTATATTCCATAACCGGAAGTGCCTGACAAAACTGCCTTATTATCTTGCAATAATGGAATCGTGAAGAAAAAACATGACCCCACCCCTATCTCTGATTCTACCCGGATATTCCCTCCGATAATTTCGACCATCCCTTTTGCAATGGATAATCCAAGTCCGCTTCCTTCAGAAAGTCTCGATGGACCATGGTCTTCTTTTACAAATCGATCAAATATGTTGTCAACCGATTCTTTTCCTATTCCGATTCCGGTATCTTTCACGAAAAACTCAATTTCCCCTTCATGGATAATATAACCAAAATTAATACTTCCCTTTTCCGTAAACTTAATGGCGTTACTAAGAAGATGAGCTATAATTTTCTGGAAAATTTCCGGATCTGAATTTATTAATATATTGTCGGTTTGTTCCGGAATTTTCAATAACAATTCCAACTTCCTGTTTGAACATATCGTTTTATAATTATCAAAAATTTTCCTGAGTACCTGTCCGGGAATAAAGTCTTTTTTATTAACAGACATATTCCCGGATGTTATCAGTGAGATATCCATATAGTTGGTAATCGTGTTCAGCAAGCGGTCGCTGCTTTCGTGAAGCATTGAAATGGAATCTTTTTTCTCTTCTTCAGATAGGTCAGGCTGAGACATTATTTCAGCGAAACCGAGGATACCGTTCATAGGTGTACGAACCTCATGAGATATATTATTTAAAAATGTTGTCTTCAGTTTATCGCTTGCTTCGGCCTTTTCCTTTGCAAGTTTAAGTGCTTCAGATGCATTCTTTCGATCAGTAATGTCGTGCATGCTCCCGATGATTTTTTCAGGATGCCCATGTACATCGAAGATGATTTTTGCCGAAATAGAACATGGGATCTTCGAACCATCGCTGTTTTTTAGCGTGATTTCAAAATCCCTGACAGCACCCCTCTCCTGTAATGCTTCCAGGAGAGCTTGTCGCTCTTTTGGTTCAGAATAAAAATCAAACATCGACTTTCCGATGAGATCATCCATTTTATATTGTCCTTTCGACAGGATCTCGATGGAAGGACTGACTTCAAGGATCGTCCCGTCGATCATTACCTCGTAATACAAGTCTTGCACATTCTCAAAAATCATGCGATATTTTTCTTCGCTCTTTCGCAGCACTATCTCAACTTGCTTACTTTCGGTGATGTCAGTAATAGTACCTATATAACCAACAATTTTATTGTCAATCCATTCAGGTACTGCATTTCCCATAACCCAAACAATAGTCCCATCAGGTCTTATAAAGCGGTATTCAGCGTTGAATATTTCATGAGATTTAAAATCTGACAACCAGTTTTCTTTAAGTTTTTCTTTGTCATCGGGATGCACAGCATTGAGCCAACCTCCACCCATGACTTCTTCAAGTGATAAACCTGTCAAATTTAAATATCTGGGATTTACGTAGGTAGTATAGCCATCCTGATCAGTCCTGAAAATTCCAACAGGAGAAACCAGGGCAAGAGTTTCAAACAAGTGCTGAATCTTTTTCAATGCTTCAGCTGCCTTCTTTTGTTCGGTTATGTCTTCCACGGTTCCATCATAATAGAAGATTTTTCCATTAGAATCATAAATTGCTTTTGCGTTTTCTCTAACGAATATTTCTTTACCATCGCGACAAATCCAAATTACTTCCAGGTCTTTTACCTCACCCTCTTTCTCGATTTGATCAATGAATTTCTGGCGCTGATATGCAGTACCTACGCCTGATCTATTAAGGTTTATTGCAGCTAGTTCATCAAAAGATTGGAATCTCAGCATCTTAACCAACGCATGGTTTGCGAGTAATATTTCACCCTGCGAATTTGTTCTGTAAAGGCCAACGACTGCATCATTGTAAAGAGTACGAAACCGTTCTTCACTTTCGCGGAGCGCTGTTTCAGCCTGTTTTCTCTCAGTAATATCCAGAACTGTAAATGTTACCCCTTTAGATAGATCTTTCGGGTTGAGCGGAGATGAAGTTGAAATGATATTTAAAATTCTTCCGTCTTTGCACTTTAACCTTGTCTCAACAGAGCCTATTCCCTTCCTTGCAATTTGTTCATATTTTTCAACGCCGACAATTTCAAATTCCTCTATTGTAGGATACATCATAGCTGAACTTTTACCAATTATCTCATTGCGACTATAACCTGTCATCCGGCAGAATGTGTCATTTACCTCCACATAAGTCCTGTTTATAACCAGTCCGATGCCGGCAGGTGTGGCGCTGAAAATGCTTTGTAGTTTCTTTTCACGGTCAGACATCTCAATTGCAAATGTATACATCAGGGAGGCAAAACTCAGTATGAGTAATACCACAACTGTAAACATTGTCCACCATCTCTCACTGAGCGGAGCATAAACTTCTTTGACATCCATTCGTGCAACCATAAACCAGGGTGAATCGGGAATTATGTGCAGAGATGAAATTACAGGGACCCCACGATAATCAATCCCTGTAAAAATACCCTCATTACCTGAAGCAGCCATTGCAGCAGGAAGACCGGTTTTGTTAAGTGAAAACCGCATATTTAATGCCGTATTCTTTTGAAACTTTAATTCATTAAGAAAAAGCACACTGTCTCCTTCACGTCGTAATAACAAAGTCTCGGCTGTCCGGCTTAATGTGGGCCATGTGTTAATCAGAGGGTATAAATAGACTTCAGGATTGATAACAAAGACCATAACGGCAATTATCTTGCCCGGATCTCCGGGACTTTGTACAGGGACGAGTACTCCAAGACGGATTGGGCCATCCGGCACATCACGGTGAAAGTCCAGAAAAGTGACTTTTTGTGTTTTTACTATAATATCAATATCATTTATCAGATGAGACGGTGCCAACTTGGATTGCAAAGGTTCAGATATCAATTCATTACTCCTGATGTCAAGCAGTAAAATACGGTCGTAGTTATATGCTGATCTCACCTGTTTAATCCATTTTCCTAACCTGTCAAGGAGATCAGGATTTGCCGGAGAAGCAATGAAACGACTAACCAGGTCAGAAAAATTCTGGTTCTCCGAAAATACTAACCCGTCAGCGAGGCGTTCCCTGCGCCATTGAACAATCTCTGCAACCTTCAGGTTCGAAATTGCATTAAGATTGTTTTCAATATTCAGACGGAACTCTTTTTTAAAACCTTTGTAATTAAGAACACCCATTGCAACAATACAAAATGCTACAATGACAAACATCACAATAAGCATTTGAATACTCAAAGTTTTCTTTACAGGTGTTTCAATCATCTTAATCCATTTTGCAGGTGTTACCGTTTGTTTCCACTTTTATATACACTTACCATGTATTTTCTCAGGATAATAGTGTTTTAATATTTCATTTTTCAGTTTAATATTGGTTTGTTGCTGTGTCGCTTTTATCAAGTAATATATTGTTGATTACAATGTTAATCTTTTCAAAATCTTCAGTTTTGCTGAGAAAATAATCAGCTCCTGCCTCAAGATACTTCTTTTTATATTGAGGATAAGAGTAATTTGTGAGAATGCAGACTTTAACTTTCATTTTCAACTCCCTGATTTTCTTTAATACCTCATTTTCAAATTGCCCAATTTTCAGTGATCCTATAGACTCCACTTTTATCTTTTGCCTTTTGCCTTTTTACTTTTTACTTACTCCTATCCGGTATTGTAAACATGAAAGTACTTCCCTTTCCAACTTCACTATCCACCCATATTTTACCACCGTGTTTTTCAATAAATTCCTTAACTAATAACAACCCAAGCCCTGTACCCATTTCGCCTTCTGTGCCTGGCCTGCTTGTCTTTTCACTTATCAGAAACAGTTTGTTTTTCAATTCCGGGGTCATACCAATTCCGGAATCGCTGACTTTTACCTCAATTGAATGATCACTATTATAATCAGCTGTAACGCTTACATTTCCTCCAACAGGTGTAAATTTTATTGCATTGGAAAGCAGGTTCCGGGTAATAGTATCAAACATGTGGTTGTCAGCGAGAACCTCCAATTCATCCGGGATGGAAATTGCTATTTCAATTTGTTTTTCCCTTGCAGATTCAGACAATACATCAATACATGCTTCGATTTTTTTCTTCAGGTTAAGTTTTTCCGGAATGAAATCCATTATATCTCGTCTCAGTAGTGACCATTCAAGGAGATTTTCAAGCAAGCTTAAGATATTTATGGACGATGTCTTCATACTCAGTGTAATATCCTTAATCTCTTCAATGTCCATTGTCTGAATTTCTTCAGTAAGCATCTGAGTAGCGGCAACAAATGCGCTTAAAGGACCTCGCAGGTCATGTGCAATGATTGAAAAGAATTTATCTTTTTCTGCATTTATGGTCTGAAGCAGCTCATTTTTCAGTTTAATTTCTTCTTCTGCCAGTTTGCGCTCGGTGATGTCGCGAAACACTCCCTGCAACGTTTTCCTGCCATGAATATTCACGTGATTGGCTTTGATTTCCACTTCCCTGATAATGCCTGTACTGGTCACAATTTGCGTTTCCAGAGTCTTACCTTCTTTATCGGTCAGGTGTTGCTCAAATGTGGGAGAGTAGGCTGCCTGGTTATTATTTGGCGGGTGCAAAATCGTTTGCGATTGCCCTATCAGTTCCACCCGCTCTCTGCCTACTAAAGACGACAGCGCCTGGTTGCAATCAATGATAAGACCTGTTTCCTCATCAGCCAGACAGATACCGTCCATGGCCTCGTTAAACAGGTTCCTGTAGTGTTCCTCGCTCTCCCACATCGCCTCCTCTGCCAGTTTACGTTTGGTGATGTCCTTTGATATGCCGAATGTACCGATGATGCTTCCCTTTTTGTCGCACAAAGGCAGTTTAATCGTTAAAACCCAGGTGTCGGGACGATCGTGATGTGTCTCCTTTTCTTCTATGCTCAACAGTTGCCCGGTCCGAATGATAGTCTGTTCATCTTTGTATGCCTGCTGTGCATGTTCCCCGGTAAAAAAGTCAAAGTCTGTCTTTCCAA
>JAPLED010000069.1 GCA_026391475.1 Bacteroidia bacterium
GGAGTGATGCAATCGCGTCTGGGCAAACGGTTTATGCTTAATATCGGTATGGGCGTTACGGCATTGGGGTTACTGGTGCCATATTTCTTTTATACTTTCGAAATGGTGCTTGTCGGTTTTGCCCTGCTTGGAATAGGAAACACAATCGTCCAGGTATCTGCTAATCCACTTCTTGTAGATGTTGTTCCTGGCAACCGGACACCAAGTTTCCTTAGCTTTTCTCAATTTGTAAAAGCTATAGGCTCAATGATTGGAGCTCCTCTTGCGGCGGTTCTTGCAGCTCAGTTCGGTGACTGGAAACTGTTGTTCCTTGTATTCGGGGTTGTTTCAATTCTTTCAGTTTTATGGCTTGGTTCAGTGAAAATAGACGAGAAAAAACAGACAGAGATCAAGGCAACTTTTGCTTCATCATTCAAACTGCTGGGTACAGGTTTTGTCCTTATAATGGTTTTATCAATTTTCCTGGTAGTAGGTATCGATGTGGGATTCAACTCCAATTCCGGACAGTTCCTGATCAAACACTTTGGTATAGATCCGACAACTGCAGAATCGGGCAGAAGCGTCTATTTCTTCGGCCGTATGCTTGGAACCTTTGCAGGGGCTATCATGCTTACAAAGATTTCTTCACGCAAATTCTTCATGTGGACATCAATTCTCGGAATATTATGTTTAGTTGCCATCCTGCTAATCTCTTCGCCTGCAATGGCATGGGGGCTCGTCTTTCTTATAGGACTGGCAGTTGCTAACATCTTTCCGCTTGTATTCTCGATTACTGTTGAAAGATATCCAACCCGCAGCAATGAAATTTCAGGCCTGATGATGATGGCAATTTCAGGTGGTGCGGTTATACCTTTAATAATAGGATGGGTAAGTGATCTGAGCAATGTCGCAATTGGGATGTCAATTCTGATAGTCTGTATGATCTACCTTTTATCAGTATCTATATATAGCCTGAAAAAGTAGGTTCAAAAAATATCTGAATCAACCAGCCTTTAGACAGGTAAGCAAGATCTGCGGGAAAATAATTCCGGTAGATCTCGTTGATTTATCTCAGGAATAAGATCAGGCAACTGTCAAAACTACCCTTGTCAGGTCTTCATCACGGGATGAGTTCCCTACCATGATCTCGAACTCTCCCGGTTCAACAACATATTTCATGTCGATATTATGGAATGCCAGGTGTTCTGGTTTTATATCAAAAGTTATGGTTTTTGTTTCACCCGGTTTTAAGGAAACCCTCCTGAATCCTTTCAACTCTTTCACCGGACGGGTCACTGAACTGAACTTATCGCGGATATACATCTGAACAATTTCGTCACCAGCCTTTTTACCGGTATTGGTTACATCAACCTTTACCTTTGTTGTGCCATCTTTTTTAATTCTGCTCTTCTCAAGTCGGAGATTTGCCTGTCTGAATCTGGTATAGCTTAACCCAAATCCAAAATACCAGAGCGGCTTATTATCCATTGAAAGATATTCGTTTATCTGGGCACTCGGCTTAAAGTTATAATACATAGGTAGTTGTCCGGCTGATTTTGGAACGGTTATGGTCAGTTTGCCCGAAGGATTTACGTCGCCGAAGATGATATCGGCAGCAGCAGTGCCGGTTTCCTGACCCATGTACCATCCCTCAATTATTGCAGGGACATTCTCAGCAATATAATTGATTGAAAGAGGCCGCCCATTCATCAGGTACACAACTACAGGTTTCCCAAGTTCAATTATAGCTCTTACCAATTCATCCTGATGACCGAAAAGGTCGAGGGTCATATTATCGCCGATATGCGTTTTTGCCCAAGCTTCACGGCATAGATGCTCGTTTTCACCAATGGCAAGGATAATTATTTCGGCCTTTTTAGCAACTTTCACCGCTTCGGTTATAAGCTTCATGTTTTCTTCCCTGGTCGGGAATTTGATCTCATCACCTTTCCAGTTGAAGAAACTTATTGAAGCATTTGTTGTCAGTTTACAACCTTGTGCAAATAAAACTTCAGACTTTTTGCCAACCTTATTTTTTATTCCATTAAACAGACTGACCTTTTGATAAGGCTCCCCTGCATAACCTCCGAAGAAAACATCTTTTGCACACGGACCTATTACCGCGATTTTTCTGTATTTGTTTTTCGGCAATGGAAGCAGTTTGTCATTTTTCAAAAGAACGATTGATTCATGTGCTGCCTTCAGCGCCAGTTCTTTTGATGCAGGATCCTTGCTTACTTTGATCGCGGTATTTAAATCAACGTATGGGTTCTCAAAAAGTCCAAGTTTGAATTTAAGTCCGAGTACCTGCGAAACGGCTTCATCAATATCTGATAGTTTGATTTTTTCTTCCTTCAGAAGCTCAGGCAGATATTTGTAACAGTTTGCATGAGGAAATTCGTACTGAACACCGCTGTTGAAAGCTGTTTTTGCAGCATCTTTAATATTTTCTGCAACGCAATGTTTATTATAAAGCTGGTCAACGCCATAGTAATCAGATACTATCATTCCTTTAAAGCCCCATTCCTTCCTTAGAAGATCGTTCAATAACCAACTGTTTGCGTGTGATGGCACTCCATCCACTTCATTGTACGAAGGCATGACACTAGCCGGCTTAACATTATCGATGCACATTTTAAATGGTGGCATATGGTAATCACGTAGAACTCTCATTGAATAATTGGCCGGGCCCTGGTTCTGTCCTCCTTCGGACTGACCATGTCCTGCAAGATGCTTCAGGGTAGCAGCAACATGGTCTGGAGCAATTGTACCGTCGGAAGAGCCCTGAAGTCCTTTGACTGCTGCACAGCTCAGGACGCCATTCAGATAAGGATCTTCACCGTAAGTCTCTTCAACGCGTCCCCATCTTGGCTCGCGACATACATCTATAACGGGAGTCAGGGCATGGTGGGTGCCTCTTGTCCGCATTTCCCTGGCAACTGCACCGTACACTTTTTCAAAAAGAGCAGGATCCCATGAACAGGCCATACCGATTGCCTGTGGGAAAGCTGTTGCCTCGGGACGCATCATACCGTGCTGACCTTCATCAACAAAGATGACAGGTATTCCCAGACGTGTCTTCTCAATAACGTATTTCTGGATTTTATTTCGTTGTACTACAGTCTCTTTTAAGCCCCAGAAAGCAGGATGAATTGAATTAGCGCCATTCCCGAAAGCATCTTTCATTTTTTCAGGGTCATTCAGAAACTCGTCATTGTAATCTTCCACGCCTCCATTCCATAAACCCATCAGTTGAGCAACCTTTTCTTCAATAGTCATTCTTGAAAGCAGGTCTTTTACCCTTTTTGAAACAGTTAGTTTTGGGTTCTTGTAAGGTGCATTTATAAGAGAGTCATTCTCTTTTCTATTGGTATGCGGTTTTTTTGACATCGGATGATTTATTAGTTAAAATTCTTTTATTTATCTGATCCAGCCTCCTTTATGATTGCATAAAAAGCGGATTTAGGCTGAAGATTGCGGTCAAAAAGTAAAGGATAATTGGTCCTTCCCCTGATTGGCCAGTTATTAAGCCATGACTGTCCGTCTTCGATTCCCCAGAATGTAACCCTTGATACTTTGTCCTTGTAAAAGAGAAAAATTTTGAAGAAACCGGCATATCGGTCAGCAAGCTGTTTCTGAACCGAATCAGGCATGCTTTCAGGAAATGGATTTGATTCCTTCGTAAGTTGAAAATTCTCTGAAATTTCTGCAGTTGCAAGATTCTCAGGCCGGGGCAGAACATTTATATCCATTTCAGTGAACATCACCTTTATTCCCGTTGCTGCAAATTTGGATATACTTGAATCAACAATCTGAAATGCAGGAGTATCCAGATGCCAGTGAGCTTGTATCCCGACGCCGTCAATCTTTACGTTTTTTGCCTGCAGCGGCTTGATTATTCTGTTAATAGTGCCTTCCCTTTTTGCGGGTTGCTCGATATTATAATCGTTATAATAAAGTTCAGCATCAGGATCTGCTTCATGTGCATATTCAAATGCTTTCTGGATGTAGTCTTCACCTATAATCTCCAGCCATTTGGTATTGCGAAGCTCTCCGTTTTCATCAATAGCCTCATTTACAACATCCCAGCCATTGACTTTCCCTTTATACCTGGTTACTACCGTCAGTATGTGATCGTGCATCCTTTTCAGAAGAGTATCCCTGCTGACAGGGTTACCCGATTTATCTTCAAATACCCAGCGTGGAACCTGCTGGTGCCAGATAAGGCAATGTCCTATTATAAACATATTATTCCTCATTCCAAGAGCAACAAAACTGTCGGCTTTTTCAAAACTATATTTATTCAGTTCCGGATGTACTGTATCCCATTTCAATGCATTCTCAGATGTGATAGTGTTGAATTGGTCTTTCAGGATTGTCATTATTATGGGATCCTTCTGCCTTACCTGATTTCCTGTTAAGGCTGCTCCGATATAAAAATCGTCCTTAAAAGCATCTTTTAACTTTGGTAATTTCTCATGTTTGCACCCAGTGATGAAAAGCAGACTTGCTAAAGATATAAAAGAGATCAACCTGATTGAAATTTTAATGCGTTTTATTTTCATATCATAGTGTTTTACAATTAATTTGAAATTATTTAAAATCCGGCCTGTTAATTATGGCTGTAAGCTTTCCTTCGTTCAGCAAGTTCATCCTGCATTTTGAACTCTGTGCTTTTATTGATCTGGTAGAAGAAAAGAACCAGAATTCCTCCAACCATTGCTATCGCCGGATAGATACTTATTGTCAGACGAATACCCATCAGAGCCTGAGGCGTCTGTACAGCATTGGCTACATAACCATATAAACTTAGAAGAGAACCTGCCAGAGCACCACCAATTGCAAGTCCGACCTTTAAGCCGATGATGATGCCTGCAAATACTATTGCAGTTGCTCTCCGGTTGTTTTTCCATTCCGAATAATCTGCCACATCGGCCATCATTGCCCAAGGCAAAGGCATTGAAACGCCCCAGGAAAAGTTGAAGATAATCTGGAAAATAAGTGCCAGCATTATGGCTCCGGGAGCAACGAAAATGAAGAGAGCAGCAATTACCACACTCAGTATAAGTGATGCTTTAAATACATCCCGTTTTCCGAAGCGGGCTGCAAGAGGTTTCGATAAAAATATACCCAGTATGGCAGCAAGCTGACTGAATATATTAATGATACTGAATGCATTACCAGCTATGTCAGCATTTTGCCCAAGCATTCCGACCTTATCGAGGAAGCCAAAGAGTCCCTTATTCAAACCTTCGAGGAATGTCAGCATGCTCTGTTTATCGAGATAATACTTAAAGAAATAGAGCATTATACTGTTCCTGATTGCAAGGAAGATAAACATTAAAACAAAAACAGAGAACATTATAACCCATGGACGGTTTTTCAAAAGGTCAGAGATATCCTGCTTCAAAGATGTTTTCTGCTGAGGATCGGGCTTGATTCTTTCTTTAGTTGTAAGGAATGTTATAATGAAGAATATTACTGCGAGCGCACAAAATATTCCCATTGTAATCTGGTATCCTTTTGCGCTGTTTCCTTCTCCAAAATGATTCACCATTGGCAGAGCAAATCCTTGAATTGCGATGGTAGCCAGGGTGACAAAAATAAAACGTATAGAAAAGAGACTGGTACGTTGAACCATATCCCCGGTGATTACACCGCTGAGGGCTGAGTAGGGGATGTTATTCGCTGAATAGATTGAAAGTAATAATATATAGGTTATATAAGCATAAACGATTTTTCCTGATGGTCCGAAGTGAGGTGTCGTAAATGCCAGGAAGCCAATTATCCCGAAAGGTAAAGCTGTCCAGAGGATCCATGGACGGAACTTACCCCAGCGGGTGTTGGTCCGGTCAGCCACCACACCCATTATCGGGTCAAATACTGCTCCCCACAATCTGGCAACCAGAAAGAGCCATCCGGCAGCGGCTGCTGAGATACCAAATGAGTCAGTATAAAAACTCAGTTGCAACAGCATGATTGTCTGAAAAATAAAATTTGCGGCACTGTCACCGAGACTGAAGCCGACTTTTTCTCTGATTGATAATTTTTCTGTCATTTCTATCTTTTTGAAATCAGTATTTGAATTTATTGAATTTTCGAATTTAAGAAATATCATTCAAAAAATAAAGTTTATTAAGTCATTAAAATCCGTGACCTTCTTCAACCCACATCATACAATTCATTCCTCTGCAAATGTTCTTACCAAAGTTGCCGGGTTAACTTCCGGTCCGGAAGAAGCGTTTAATCTTGTTTTATCTGCAAACCTGGTATCTTACTGGTTTTGTTAAAATAGAACTTCTTCCATTTGTATTTTGATCGTAAAACTTGCAAATTGCAGAGAGATTTGAATTAATTAAATTTCTAATTCGTAATTTGAAATTCGTAATTTTTATACAGACACAAATAATATAGATATGAAAGAAATCAGACTCGGCAGACGCGATTTTCTGAGGAAAACAACAGTTGCTGCCATTGCTTTTACAATTGTCCCCAGGCATGTGTTTGGTGGACAGGGTTATACTGCTCCCAGCAACCAGCTTACAAAAGGAATAATCGGGGTTGGTGGAATGGGACGAGGACATTTTGAATATGAAGGTACACGCCTTCTTGCAGTTTGCGATGTTGATAAAACACATCTTGATCAGGCCATAGCTGCAGCAGGTGGAAATATTGCCGGTTACCGCGATTTTCGTGAGCTGATAGCCCGGACTGATATAGATATTGTTCACATTGCAACTCCTCCTCACTGGCATGGTATAATAGCCAAAACAGCTGCTGAGGCAGGAAAAGATATCTGGTGTGAAAAGCCAATGACACGCACAATCGGTGAAGGTATAAAAGTGGTTGAAGCAGTTCAGAATCATGGACGTATGTTCAGGCTTAATACATGGTTCAGGTTTAAAGATCAGTTTTATGGTCTGGGTACAACTGTGAAACCTCTAAAGAAACTTGTCGATAGTGGTGTTCTTGGCTGGCCGCTCAAAGTAACAGTAAGCGGGATAACAGGTTACGACTGGAAATTCTACTGGAGCGGACTTCATAATCTTCAGCCAATGCCTGTCCCGGCAGAATTAGATTACGATTTCTGGCTTGGCCCGGCCCCTTATAAACCATATAATCCTGAAAGAGTACATGCAAAATTCCGTGGTTACTGGGATTATGATGGTGGCGGTTTAGGTGATATGGGTCAGCACTATCTCGACCCTGTCCAGTACTTGCTCGGGAAGGATGATACCGGCCCTGTTTCTGTCGAGATTGATGCACCGCAACAGCATTACGATGCTGTGGGCTCATGGCGAAGAATAACATATACTTATGCCGATGGATGCCAGATAATACTTGATGGCGAAAACCGCGACAAAGATGCAGCTTATATTGAAGGCCCTCATGGGAAAGTATTTAAAGGATTCAAATCGGATATCCCCAATATGGAGAAGCTGATTGATTCGCTTCCGGATCCGGCACCTCAGATAGGAACTTTCAGTGAATCGGTTCTTACAAGGAAAAAATTTGCTCTTAATGAGTCAAACGGCCACAGGTCTTGTTCAATAGTTAACCTTGGAATAATTGCGCTTCGGTTGGGAAGAAACCTTAAGTATGATCCTGTTAAACAGCAGTTCATCGATGATGAAGGTGCCAACAGACTCATTAACCCGCCAATGCGCGGTCCATGGAAAATTTGATAATTTGAAGATATGAACCGAGCCCCGACTCGTAGGGGTGAGTTACATCATACATTTAAAAAATAATTATATCATGATGAAAATCCGGAAAATACTTTTTGTAAGTTTATCCCTCCTGTTTTTTTCCTTAGCAACTTATGCACAGGATAGAAGAACCACAGAAACAAAAGTTGCTGATCTTCTTGCCCGTCTTCCTGCAAACGACCTGCAGTTTACTGACAAGCTGATGGGAGATATGCTATCGCTCGGAGAAACTGGTATAAAGCAGATTTGTGATCAGATTGTCCAGGCAGGAACCGGCGATGATACCCGTCCCAGGTTTGCTGTTGAAAGCCTGACACGTTTTCTTTCCCAAAAGGGAAAAGAGACAGAAAAAGCAACGTGGGAAAAAACTTGTATCAGTTATGCTACCGGACAAAAAGACAATGGCGTCAAAGACTTCTTTATGAAACAACTTCAGCTTATAGGGGGAAATAAATCAGCTGAAGCCATGAAGATCTACCTGGGAAGTAAGGATATTTGTGACCCTGCACTTGCTGTCATAACTGCTGTTGGTGGAAAAACTGCAGAGACCATTATGGCTGAATCACTGAAGAAAAGTGATCTTCCCTGTGCCGCCGCAGTTATGAATGCTCTTGCATCAATGAAATCTCAAGCAGCTGTTAATGAGTATATTACATGGGCTGCTGGTAATGATATCAATATTAAAGCTTCTGCTTATAACGCACTCGCTCAGAGTGGCAGCCCGTTAGCTTATCCTGTTCTGTCGAAAGCTGCAAAAGAGGTTTCATACAGGTGGGAGCTTACCGGTGCCACTGCTTCTTTGCTTAACTATGCAAAGGTTATAGGTCAGAATGGGGATATTAAAACAATGGATAAGATCTGTAAACTCATCATTTCAAAATGCGACAATAACCTTACTATTCAGAACAAAACCGTTGCTCTTGATACTTATGTCGGCTTTCATGGTATTGATGCAACGGCTTACCTTATCAAAGCAGCGGCCCATCCAAACGACAAGTACAGGAATGCCGCAATGCGAATGTCACTGGCAATTCCGGGAACAGAAGTAGTGAAGAAGTGGATCGATTATTTTCCAAAAGCCATTCCTGCTGCAAAACCTGAAATC
>JAPLED010000116.1 GCA_026391475.1 Bacteroidia bacterium
TTCGGAGCCGACAGAATTTATGATGTTATGAACAGTTTAAATCTCTTTGATAAGGTCAGTTCCTCATCGACTGAAGTATTGGTGCTGAACTTCGGGGATGCAGAAACAAAATATGCATTAAAAATCCTCGGGACGCTCAGAAGCATGGAAGTTAAAGCAGAACTCTATCCCGATCAGGTAAAACTCAAGAAACAGATGTCTTATGCCGATTCAAAAAAGATACCTTATATAATTATTGCAGGCGAAGATGAGATAAAAAATAATAGTATCACCATTAAGAACATGTCGTCCGGAGTACAGAAGACTATACCTTTGAAAGACTTTGATTCATTCGTTAAAGAAGAGATTAAGAAAACAAAATGAGAAGGATGATATTCACAGACTTTAAAAAGATTAACTAATGAATTTTAAAATATCCCCCGAAAATCTTAAACTTGAAAAGGTCGGGGAAATTCTGAATAAAAATATAAAGCTCTGTCTGTCAAAGGAATCTGTTGATCTTATTACACATTGCAGGAGCTATCTCGATCGTAAACTTGAGAATAATACATCTCCTATATATGGGATCACCACCGGTTTTGGTTCACTTCATAATAAAACCATAAGTCCCGATCAGCTCAATAAGCTCCAGGAAAACCTTGTTATGTCACATGCCTGCGGTACCGGGTCTGTAGTTAAAAATGACATTGTCAAGCTGATGCTGCTTTTAAAAATTCATGCCCTGAGCCTTGGAAAATCAGGCGTTCAGGTGGAGACCGTGCAGCGGCTCATCGATTTCTTTAATGAGGGTATTATTCCGGTTGTTTACGAGCAGGGATCACTCGGAGCTTCAGGTGATCTGGCACCACTGGCTCACCTTGTTCTTCCATTGCTGGGAATGGGAGAGGTGATGTATAAGGGAAAGAGATATGAAGCCGGCAGGATTCTGAAAAAATTTGGTTGGTCTCCTGTTGAATTGAAGTCAAAGGAAGGACTTGCCCTTCTCAACGGTACTCAATTCATGAGTGCCTATGGTGTATATATTATTGCAATGGCTGAACGTCTTTCGGCATTTGCAGATATTACTTCAGCTATCTCTCTCGAGGCTTATGACGGACGACTTGATCCATTTTTTGAGTGCATTCATGCGATCAGGCCACATAAGGGCCAGATTAGTACTGCAAAAGCATTCAGAAAAATATTAAAGGGAAGCCAGCTAATTTCACGCACAAAAGCACATGTGCAGGACCCTTACTCTTTCCGGTGCATTCCCCAGGTTCATGGAGCAAGCAAAGATGCAATAAACCATGCAAAATCAGTAATTCTGACAGAGATCAACTCCGTAACTGATAACCCGACAATATTTCCCGATGAAGATCTGATCGTTTCAGGAGGGAATTTCCATGGACAGCCTCTTGCACTTATTTTCGACTACCTGGCTATTGCTCTTGCCGAGTTGGGAAGTATTTCAGAAAGAAGGATCTACAGGTTAATAGCCGGACAACGGGATCTTCCTGAATTTCTTGTTGCAAATCATGGACTTAATAGCGGATTTATGATACCGCAATATACTGCAGCCTCCATTGTCAGTCAGAATAAGCAACTTTGCACACCTTCATCGGTAGATTCCATCCCATCATCGAATGAGCAGGAAGATCATGTAAGTATGGGCGCTAATGGAGCTACCAGGTTGTTGCGTGTTGCCGAGAACCTTGAAAGGATTATTGCAATCGAATTATTCACTGCTATTCAGGCACTGGAATTCAGAAGGCCTCTCAAATCTTCTCAATTTATTGAAGAGGTGGTAATATCATACCGGGAAACTATTCCTTTTATTAAGGACGATAAGGTAATGTATGGTGAAATTGCAAAATCAATAGATTTTATCAGGAACTTTGAGATTAAGTTATAAATTGCGTCTTGGAAATGGCCTCGGTTGTTGCTTAACACCCTTCAGCTCATTAAGAAGTTGAACTTTATACAGATTTTCAGCCTGATAAAACCTTATCACTTTTGCCGGAGGTAGCACCTCTTTAAGTTTCTTATGAAATGTAACTGCGAGGGAGGACTCCTGAACAATGCAAGCAATAAGCTTATCGCCTGTTTCAGTTAGCTGATTATCACTTAAGGTACTTTCATTCTGATTAAAGTTTCTTATAAGTGTAAACTTTTCCTGCTGTACTAAATTTTTCTGTTTCTGATATTCGTTGTAGACCGGCCAGAATTTTTCTGCCTCCTGCGAAGTAAGGTTCAGTCTCTTAGTAAAGAACCCGATCCTATAGGCATTCAGTTTATCAAGATTAGGATTCTGGGCAGTTAACCTTAAAACAGGAAAAATTAACATTATCAGCAAAACAATTATTCCTTTTTTCATGTCTTCGAATTTACAGTTGTTCAATATAACTAATTTCAATATTTTCAAGTAAAAGATAATCAATTATGTCTGATTTATTTACATCAGGTACTTCTTCAGACAGAAACAGGGATGCTGCATTTTCTTCAAGCGTAATAATTTCAATATCATTTATATAAGATTCAGGATACTCTTCAAACATTACTTCAGATACCTGTGAGTTTATTCTACCGGGAGTTAACATCTTTACAGCTGCATAACCAAGAAGAATAAAACCTGTAACAGAAGCTGCTATCAGAAAATAAGGTCTGAATCGGTTGTAAGATCCAATCTTCCTGACCTCCTGGTTATAACCGGATGTGGTAGAAATTATTTTACTGTTTACCTCCTCAAAGTAGTTTTCCGGTACTTTGAACGGATTTTTTCCCGGTATTTCATTTAACTTTTGCATCTTTCATTTAGATAGTTAAGAATCAAAAAGGTTTAATCTTCTCCTAATATTTTTTCAATTTTTTTTACTGCGTGATGATAAGATGCTTTTAGAGCCCCTTCTGAAGTCTTCAGTACCTTACTCATCTCTTCGTAGGTCATCTCGTCGAAATATTTAAGGTTAAAAACAATGCGCTGTTTTTCGGGAAGTTGCAAAATCGCATTTTGTAATTTTACCTGGGCTTCATCACCATCGAACCATGTACTGCCTTCCTGCGAATTTGCGAAACGGCTTCCAAGATCGTCGAGAGATACAGCGGCATTTCTTTTTCTTTTATTTATTAATGTCAGCGCTTCGTTTGTTGCAATGGTATAAAGCCATGTATAAAGAGAGCTTTCTCTTCTGAAATCCCCAATGCTCCTCCATGCATTGATAAATGTGTTCTGAAGGACATCATCAGCATCTTCGTGAAGTATTACTAGCCGGCGTATATGCCAGTACAACCTTGAACTATATTTTTCAACAACAATCCGGAATCCTTTATTCAGATCGATCTTAAGTAATTCGGAAATGTTATCGTCTGGCTTAATACTACTCAATTGCAATTCAGATTTTCTTCTTTGATAGAAAAAACATTCAAAGGTTTAAAGATAGGAAATGAATTTTATTGTAGGGACATGCCATGGCATGTCCCTATATGGCATGTCCCTACATGGGAGTTGGTAAAATCATATTGAATTATCCCCGGAATTATAATAAATTTACAGCCAAACGAATTAATCTATATCTGATGGCTCTTCAATGCGGAATTATAGGGATAACTAATGTTGGCAAAACGACTATTTTTAATTGTATCTCCAATACAAAAGGGGAGACAAATGCTTTTGCCTTCAGTGCAACAAAATCAAACATGGGGGTTGTGCAGGTTCCCGACCCGAGACTATATGAGCTTGAAAAACATCAGGTTACCGACAGGATCGTTCATACTACTGTAGAAATTGTTGATATCCCGGGATTAGCAAAAGGTTCAAATAAGGGAGAGGGAGTAGGGAACAAATTCCTTGGGGATATCAGAAATACCGACGCGCTTATTCATGTACTCAGATGCTTCGATAATGACGCATTACCTCATATCGACGGTTCGGTCGACCCTGTGCGTGACCTTGAAACCATAGACCTTGAACTGCAGGTGAAAGACCTAGAATCAGTCGAAAAAAAGATAGAGCGACTTGAAAGAGCTTCAAGGGCCGGAGACAAAGATGCAAAACGTGGCCTGGAAGTTCTTAATAACTACAGGGAGCATTTTGAAAATTTCAACAATGCAAGAACCCTGGAAGTGAAGGAAGATGACAGGAAATATGTTGATGATCTCTTTCTTCTTACCATGAAACCTGTAATGTATGTTTGTAATGTTGATGAGAAGTCAGCCGTTAGCGGTAATAAATACGTCGAAAAAGTTAAAGATTTTTTTAAAGGCAAAGGCACTGAGATTCTGGTAATTGCAGGCGCTATTGAGGCAGAAATAGCTGAGCTCGAAAATAATGAAGACCGTCTGGAGTTTCTAAAAGATGCAGGTCTTGCTGAACCCGGTGTTGATAAACTTGTCAGAGCAGCCTACAAAATGTTGAATCTGCAGACTTTCTTCACTGTTGGACCAATGGAAATCAGGGCGTGGACCATTAAAACCGGTATGACAGCTCCCCGGGCCGCAGGGGTCATTCACAGTGATCTTGAAAGAGGGTTTATCAGGGCTGAAGTGATGAAATATCACGATTTTGTTACTCTCGGTTCAGAGCATTCATGTAAAGAAGCAGGTAAGTTCTATATTGAAGGAAAGAATTATATAGTTGAGGATGGCGACATTCTGCATATAAGATTTAATGTATAAAGTCTTTATGACCAGGCGTTTCCTGATATTATTGGTTGTACTTATTTTTTTTGCACTAAGGTGCTATCCGCAAAACATAAATAATGATGACAAGCTGCGTGATATTGTCGGACAAAATGGGCAGGTTGAAGTAACGATTCCCTACACAGACAACAAAGCTCTTGACAATCTTACACGTAATGTATCAATTTTATCTGTCAGGAATAAGATAGTTAGTATTAGTCTGTCGCCGCTGACAGTCGAATGGTTCATTCTGCAGAAATACGATTATGTAATAACAAAAAAAACCGACAATAAAGGCGTTATTTCTGCCCTTGATATAAATCAGGCTATGGAATGGGATAAATATCCGACATATTCCCAGTATGATTCCATAATGCAAAGTTTCAAAATTCTTTACCCGGCTTTGTGTCACCTCGATACAATTGGCACGAGTGTGAATGGCAAGTTGGTTCTTACTCTTAAAATTTCAGACAATATCGGTACTGATGAAGACGAACCTGAAGTTTTTTACTCATCAACAATGCATGGTGATGAAACCGGAGGCTTTGTTCTTATGTTGAGGCTGGCCGATTACCTCCTTAAAAATTACAATCTTAACTCAAGGGTGAAAAATCTCGTTGATAATCTTGAGATATGGATAAACCCTCTCGCAAATCCGGATGGAACTTATAGAACAGGGAATACAATATCCTCACCAACAAGATTTAATGCAAACGGAGTAGATCTTAACCGGAATTTCCCGGATCCGTTCCAGCCCTTAGAAATTCAGCAAAAAGAAAACAGGGACATGATAAAGTTTATGCGGAAACATAATTTTGTCATTTCTGCCAATTTTCATTCAGGTTCCGAGGTAGTTAATTACCCATGGGACAGGTGGTTTTCAAAGCTTCATGCTGATGATTCATGGTTTAATAGTATCAGTAGAGCCTATGCCGATACGGTACATGTTTATTCGGGGCCAGCCTATATGAATGAACTCGATAATGGAGTTACCCGTGGTGCTGCATGGTACATTATTTATGGAGGGAGACAGGATTTTGTGACGTACGAATTGCAGGGACGGGAAGTGACCATTGAGCTTGATGATCAGCTTATTACTCCGGTAGCGCAATTATCATTGTTATGGCAGAATAATTGGCGCTCATTAATCGGGTATCTCGAAAATGCATTATATGGTATTCATGGGCTGGTACGCAATGCCAGCACATCAGCTCCGGTACTTGCAAAAGTCTTTATATCAGGTCATGATAAAGACAGTTCCCAAGTCTATTCCGATATTCTTACAGGCAGTTTTGTAAGACTTCTTGCCCCTGGCTCATGGAATCTGACATTCTCGGCTACTGGTTACCATGATACGACAGTCAGTAATATTATTGTGGCTTCCGGACTAAGGACTGATATAATTGTAAACATGGTTCCAATTATCAATAATATTGATACTACAAATCCGGAAGCTCCGATTCTTTATCCCAATCCGGCAACAACTGAATTAAGTGCAGTTCTTCCGGAAAGGATAATGGGTAATATCAGCATCAGGATTTTTAACCAGGCGGGCACTATATTCTCGGATTATATTACGGAAGCTATTCAGGGAGTTCCTGTTAAAATTGATGTAAAAAGATTATCGGGAGGCATTTATTCAGTTGTCTTCACAAACACATTTACAAAAAACTCCTGCCGGGGAAGGTTTATAGTTATAAAATAATCATCATCATTTGCTTCTATGATTAAAACAAGTATTTTTGCACCTTACTTTTTATTTTAAGGGGAATTTGTTTTATTTATGCTTAAGGAAATCCATGTTTGATAAATATGAAGAATTGGAAGGTAGTAAAGAAAAGATCCTCAGCAATCGTTTTACTGATATCTGTTTTTGTTAAATTATCCGGTCAGGGAGCTTATCTCCCTCCCGACAAACCACGTCTTGTAATCGGGATTGTGGTCGAACAGCTGAAATACGATCAGCTTGAGAAGTTCAGGGACAGGTTGGGGGAGAATGGTATAAAAAGACTTATAAATGAAGGGACCTATTTTAAGAATGCTTCATTTGAATATATGCTTACACAGTCCGCTCCTGGTCATGCAACAATATCAACAGGCACAGAACCTTCATTTCATGGCATAACATCGGATAACTGGTATCTGCCGCTCAGGAACGAACTTATTTACTGTACAAAGGATATTGAAGTAAATCCTGTCGGAGGTAGTTTTGAAGCTGGTCTGCATTCGCCTGTAAACCTTCAGGCATCTACATTTTCCGACGAACTTAAGATGGCGACAAACAAGAATGCAAAAGTTTTTGGAGTTGGAATGAAAGAGAATTCTGCTATCTTCTCTGCCGGTCATGCAGCTGATGGGGCTTATTGGTTTGATAATACCACCGGGACATGGATGACGAGCACATATTATATTGATGCTCTTCCGGAGTGGGTTAACGATTTTAATGCAATGAAGTTTTCAGAATCATTTCTTAACAGCACCTGGCGTTTGTTAAGACCTTCAGAGGATTATGCTGACTGTCTCCCCGATTCAAACAATTTCGAAACTGGTTTTAATGGGGTAAATTATTTTCCATATGATCTTAAGAAGATGAGATCAAAGGGTATTTTTAATTCCAGGAATGATTTCTCTTTACTGAGGGAGACACCCTTTGGCAATTCTCTTACAACCAGTTTTGCCATCAGACTTATTGAAAATGAGAAATTAGGCAAAGATGATGTAACAGATTATCTTTCAATATGTTATTCGTCTACTGACAATATCGGTCACAGATTTGGTCCATCATCGGTGGAGATGGGAGACGCAATTTTACGACTCGACGATGAGATAAAGAATCTTCTGACATATTTAAATGACAGTATCGGCAAGAAGAATATCCTGATATATTTTACAGCGGCTCATGGTATATCAGAAATTCCGGCTGTTCTGGAAAGCAACAGGATACCTGCAGGATATTTTAAGCAGAACCAGGCTTTGCAGTTGCTAAGGAGCTATCTTAATGCAGTTTACGGAGAGGGTGACTGGGTGAAAGGTTATTCTGAAAGACAGATTTTTCTTAACAGAACACTAATCGAGGATGCAAGGCTTCCGCTTGAAGAGGTACAAAAGAAAGTAGCGCGTTTTCTTGTTCAGTTTACCGGTGTTGCGGCTGCATATCCATATTCAGCTTTTGAGGCAAACGATTTCGGAAATGGGAACCTTAAACGGATCATTAATAACTTTAATCCACAGAGATCGGGAGATGTTATTGTTACCCTTAATCCCGGCTGGATTGAAAAAGAGGGGGATTATGTCGCAAATCATAACTCACCTTATGAATATGATTCCCATGTTCCATTGATATGGTATGGGTGGACAGTGAACAGATCAACTGTAACCCGTCAGGTGAATATGACTGATATTGCTGCTACGCTCTCATCTTTATGTAAAGTGCCATACCCTAATGCCTGCACAGGGGAGCCTCTGTCTGAGTTAATCAGATAATCGAATATTTTTATAAATTATTCTATTTTTTCATAATTCTTTTTTGTCCACACTATTGCATAATTATCGTATTTTGAATAGTACAGATCAAAAGATTCATTTATTTTATCTGTGTGAACCTGTCCCTTGATTTCACCGGATTCCTTCACCGTAAAAGGTTCAATTGTAATGTTTTTTTGAATACTTATACCCTCCTTATCACAGATTTTATAAAGGGCCTCTTTCGCACACCAGTGAATATACAGGTGATATTTATGGTCATCATATTCCTTTGTAACTTTTTCCTTTCTGTTAAGGAACTTGAATGCGATAGCTGCTATATTGGTTCTCATGTATTCAAGGTCTATCCCAACCTTCTCATTTGTGCTTAAAAGGATTGCAGTAAGTTTATATGAATGGGATATACTGATAAACCTTGAACCATCTTTAAGGAATGGTTTGTTATTCTTATTATAAACGATCCTTGTATCTTTTCCGATAAGTTCCGAAAGCAATGCTCTTACACTTAAAAACTCAAGCTTTCTTGAGTTGCTGCTGAATCCTTTATATTTCTTTTTCTCATCATTATCCAGCACAACGAGGTTCATCAGAGTATCCAGATCCTCCTCTATCTTCCACACCCCAAGGATGGAGAACTCGTTTAGATAATGTTTTGTAATACAACCCATTGATAGGTGCTAAGTGTTAGTTTTTCCACTTCAGAGTTTCAATCAGATGTATAATATCTTCTCTGAAAAAATCAATTACAGGTGCCAGCGAATCTGCATTTGGCTCAGCAGAAAAATACAGAGAACCTCTAAGATAATGGTTAACACTGTCTGTAACATAAAACTGGACAGCGGAAGCCGTATTTCCTTTCAGATCATATAAAATTCCGTAGACTTTGTCTTCCTGGTTATTGATAACCTGTTCATTAATAGCATCGGCCTTTGTAATATGGTATTTTACGTTTAACTTATAGGTCTGCTCCAAAAGGCTATCTAAGTCATTGTTAACATCCTTATATGTGAGATATATTTTGGCTCTGTAAGCCGGAAATTCTATATTAAACCACCCCGGTTCAGTCCTTTTCTCAACCTGAAATGACAGATGTCCGTATGCCGGATATTCGAATGAAAATGGCATTTCACCGCTCTTTGCCGACTGATCATTAAAAAGTAAATATTGCCTTTGAGGAAGATCGATCCTGAAATGGCCTTTAGGTTTTGGAACAGCAACTTCCCGGCAACTGTACGAAGCACTTATGAATACCAGGAGTGTTAATAGACTAGTCTTTCTTAATATCACCATCATCTCTGTTTATTTCAACACGGATCTCCTTTATCCTTCTCCTGTCGGCAGATTCTATCCTGAAAACAAAATTTCCGTGTTTTATTATCTGATCTTTTTGCGGTATTTCGCCGGTCAGTTCAAGAATCAGACCTGCAAGTGTTTCAGATTCTCCTCTGACCTCTTCAAAAAGATCTTCTTCAATCTCAATGATCTTACAAAAGTCATTCAGTAAGATCTTACCTTCAAAAATATATGTTTTTTCATCCAGCTTACGGAATAGAAACTGATCCTCATCGCTTTCGTCGGTTATTTCGCCTACAATTTCTTCAAGTATATCTTCAAGCGAAATTATCCCTGAGGTTCCTCCATATTCATCTATCACCACCGCCATATGTATCTTCCTGGATTGAAACTCTTTAAGAAGATCATTTATCTTTTTTGTTTCAGGAACGAAATAGGGTGGACGGAGAAGAGCCTGCCATTTAAAACTACCGGGGTTATTTGTATATGGAAGAACATCTTTCGCATATAATATACCCTTTACAGTATCGAACGAACCGGAATAAACAGGAATTCTTGAAAACCCGGAGTTGATTATCACAGGAACTATTTTGTCGAATCCCGATTTGATGTCAATTGCAGTCACATCAATCCTTGGACACATTATTGCGCTGACATTGGTATTCCCGAAATGGACTATTCCTTTAAGTATTTTTTCATCCTCATTAAAATCATCCGATGTCAGTTCAAGTGCATCGGAAAGATCATCCATGCTGATGTTCGACCGCCGGGTTCCTGTTCTTTTTTTCACGAATGATGAAGAGAAGATCAGCAAATATGTTACAGGTTGAAAAATCTTTTCAAGCACAGTAAGCGGATAGGCCATAAAAAGAGCTACTGCAACATGATTCCTTGAAGCATAAACCTTTGGCATGACTTCTCCGAAAAAAAGAAGCAGGAAAGTTATAACAACTACATTAATAATAAAACCAATGAGAGGTTCAGAGCTGAAGTCAAACATTCTGGAACTGAGATAGGCAGCCAGTAATACAATAGCTATATTAATTGTGTTATTGGCAACGAGTACTGTACTCAACAGTTTTTCGGGGTTATTGTATAGTTTCAGGGCAATCTGCGACTGTTTGCCTTTATTTGTTTTAAACTTTTCAATGTCTTCAGGGCGGAATGAAAAATACGCAACTTCAGAACCCGACATAAGAGCTGATCCAATAAGCAGGATAATGAGAATTAAAAGCCCTATAATTATTTTAAAATCAGGAGAATTGAAAGCAATGCCTGAAAGAAGTGATATATAGGAAAGTGGATATTCCGGTTCCAATTGAGTTTTTTTTAATACAACTAGCTAAAAAGGCAGATCATCCTCATTCTGACTGGTGCCTGAACTGTTTTTTTGCAAGCTTTCCATACCAGAATCATCGTTGCCTGCAATGCCCTTATCAGTCCAGCTTTTGATATTGTTCTCATTCGAGGCCTGATATTCAGGAGATGGCTCATTTACTACCGGGCCTGGGGATTCTTTGCCATGGACATCATTTCTCCCCGTCTCTGTTTGTGCAGCCGTATTGACCGGTCTCTGCTTTTTCTCAAGTAGAAGCAAAGTATCTGCCAGAATTTCAGTTATATACTTATTAATTCCATCCTTGTCAACATACGACCGTGTTTTAATTTTCCCGACTATATATACCTGTGAACCCTTTTTAACAGTCTTTTCAGCAACTTCGGCCAGTGCGCGCCATAAAACAATATTATGCCACTCTGTTGAAGTTATTGTTTCTCCCTGCTGATTGGTATAGGTTTCGCTTGTGGCAAGAGGAAATGTCACTTTGGCAACACCCTTGTCAAAATACCGGATTACCGGATCTTTTCCGACATTACCGACAAGTATAACTTTATTGATTGACATATAGTTATGTATTTATTAATAATTCAAATACCGGATTGTAAAGTTAAGAAAAAAACAACTTTGTACAACCATAGTCATCATTAATTGACTAAAATCCATTCTTTCAATATTTTATGAAATATTTTATGATTTATCTTTTTATCCTGAATTATTTTCTCCTTTTGCTTACCATTTATCTATTTCATTGTTATTAAGGCATTAATAATATCTTAAAAAAAAATTTATTCTGTAAGTGTTTCAATTTAAACAAATAATATATTTATATTTGCACAGTTGAAAAAATGCATACTCAAAATAATTTGTTGAATTTTAAAACTTCACGAAAAATGACTAAAGCAGACATCGTTAATGAAATTGCCAAGAACACTGGTATTGAAAAGGTAACAGTACAGAAAACTGTTGAAGCCTTAATGGAAACTGTTAAAGATTCCATGGTAAAAGGTAGTAACGTTTATCTAAGGGGTTTTGGAAGCTTCATCGTTAAGAAAAGAGCCAAGAAAACAGCAAGGAATATTTCCAAGAATACAACCATTATTATTCCTGCTCATAATATCCCAGCATTTAAGCCGGCAAAATCTTTTATAACCAAAGTTAAATCTCACGTTAAGAAGTAATCCTCCATGCCTAGCGGTAAAAAAAGAAAAAGACATAAGATGGCCACTCACAAACGCAAAAAGCGTTTGAGGAAGAACAGACATAAGAAGAAGTAGCAGATCAGCAAGTGGTCATTAAACGAATATATTAAACCTAAGGATCTGACGGTCTTTAGGTTTATTGTATAAGTATGTCGGATGTTGCTGATAACATATTACCTCAGATTAATATAGTGAAGTGGTAAACAAGGATTTAATCATTGATGTTGGTGATTCCGAGGTTTCTTTAGCGTTGTTGGAAGACAAGCAGTTAATTGAGTTAAACAAGGAAAAGCGAAATATTAAGTTTTCAGTCGGGGATATTTACCTGGGTAAGGTAAAGAAGATCATGCCCGGACTGAATGCTGCATTTATTAATGTTGGGTATGAACGCGATGCGTTCCTCCATTATCTCGATCTGGGTGCCCAGTTCAGAACACAGCATAAATACTATATCACAGCTATTCAGAAACAGGGTAAGGTACCTCCTGTCCATAAAAACAAGCCTGAACCCGATATTGATAAAGATGGCAAGATAAAAGATGTCTTGACTACCGGGCAGACTGTCATTGTTCAGATAACAAAGGAACCTATTTCTACAAAAGGTCCACGACTTGCCTCCGAAATATCACTTGCCGGAAGGAATCTTGTGCTGATGCCATACTCTGATAAGGTTTCCATCTCTTCAAAAATTGAGAGCGTTGAGGAAAAAAATCGTCTCAAAACTCTTGTCCAGAGCATAAAACCCCGTAACTATGGTGTTATTGTGAGGACTGTAGCTGAAGGTAAAAAAGTTGCGGCACTCGATGCGGAACTCAGGGAACTTGTCAAAAAATGGGAAGCAGCTTTTACTACAATTAAGAAGGAGGTAAAAGCACCAAGATTGTTCATCGGGGAGATGAACAGGACTTCAACAATCCTCAGGGACATGCTTAATGTTACTTTTAACAGTATACATATCAACGATCCCGCGTTAGCTGACGATATACGATTGTATATCAGAGAAATCGCACCCGAGAAGGAAAAAATAGTCAAATTTTACAAAAGCACACTTCCCATATTTGACCATTTCGGTATAAATAAGCAGATAAAAGCCCTTTTCGGAAAGACGGTCTCTTTCAAGCATGGAGCATATCTTATTATTGAACATACTGAAGCGCTTCATGTTATTGATGTCAACAGCGGAAACAGATCAAGGTCGGGCAATGACCAGGAATCAAATGCTCTCGAGGTTAACATGGAAGCTGCTACTGAAATAGCCAGACAATTGAGGCTCAGAGATATGGGTGGGATTATTGTTGTCGACTTTATCGATATGCAATCGGCAGAAAACAAACAACAACTTTACGATAAAATGAAGGATATGATGGCAAACGACAGGACCAAGCATAATATCCTTCCTCTTACAAAATTTGGACTGATGCAGATCACCCGGCAAAGAGTCAGACCTGAAATGAACATAGTAACCGACGAAAAATGCCCCTCATGCCAGGGAACCGGCGAAACAAAACCAACAATACTATTTACTGATGAGCTCGAAAGTGGACTCTCTTTTATTGTAGATAAGATTAAAACACGGAAGCTTATTCTTAATGTTCATCCATTTGTGGCATCTTACCTTAAAAAAGGTCTCTTCCCTGTTTTCCGCAAATGGAACTTTAAATATAAAATCAGCCTTAAGATTCAGGCAGTCACAGCATATCATATGCTCGAATATCATTTTTACGACCGCTATGATAATGAAATAGATCTGGCTTAGGTACTTTTCTTTTTATAGTACTATCCGGTACAAGTATCAATCATAATTATCAGGTGATTTATTACTTTTGCACTAAATAATAAACCAGCATCATGTTAAGAAAACTTACTCTTTTTGTATCTCTGTTTCTTGTTGCAGTTAACGCATCATCTCAGATTTATGACCCTGTTTCATGGGATTTTAGTTTTGAGAAGAAAGGAGAAAAGCAATATGAGCTGATATTTACTGCATCTATTGATGAGAATTCCCATATCTATTCGATGGATATTCCTGACGGAGGGCCGATTCCTACATCTTTCAGAATCGATACAGTGCCGGGTTTTAAACTTATCGGGAATGCATATGAAGCTACAAAACCGGTTGAATTACTTGATGAGGCTTTTGGTTTTAGGATCAAGACATTCAGTACTAAAGCTGAATTCCGTCAGAAAATAGCTGCTGCCGAATCCTCCTTTACCGTAACAGGTGCAGTTAATTATATGGCATGTAATAATGCTACCTGTTCTCCTCCGAAAGATGTTGAATTTGCTATTAAAATTGCAGATCAGGTTGCCGGCCAGGTAATTACAACTGACAATAACACCGGATATGAATCCGATCTATCCAGATCAAACAGAGGATTGCTGAAATTCTTTCTTATATCTCTGCTTGCAGGATTTGCAGGGGTTCTTACACCCTGTGTCTTCCCGATGATACCAATGACAGTTGCTTTTTTCTCGCAGGGATCAGAAAACAGGGGCAAAGCTGTTTTCAAAGCGTTGATTTTTGGAATTTCCATCGTTCTTATCTATTCATCACTGGGGATTATAGTCTCACTGACTAGTGCAGGGGCTGGATTTGCAAACGCTTTGAGTTCTCACTGGATACCCAATACATTATTCTTTGCATTATTTATAATATTTGCCATATCATTTTTTGGAGCATTTGAGATTGTACTTCCGAATAAATGGGTTACCAGTGCCGACTCAAGGGTTGATAAAGGAGGAATGCTGGCTGCATTCTTCATGGGATTGACAACAGTGATTGTCTCATTTTCATGTACCGGCCCTATTATTGGTGCTCTTCTGGTAGAAGCTGCAAGCGGCGATGTATTAAGACCAACTATCGGTATGGTCGGTTTTGGAGTTGCTTTCGCACTCCCATTTACAGTTTTTGCGCTCTTCCCGTCCATTATGAGCCGGATACCAAAATCGGGCGGTTGGCTAAACTCGATAAAAGTGGTTCTTGGGTTTATTATGCTTGCCTTCAGTATGAAATTCCTGATGAATATTGATAGTGTTTATTCGCTTGGAATTTTATCAAGGGAAGTATTCATTGCTATCTGGATTGTTCTTTTTTCCCTCCTGGGCTTTTATCTTATGGGAAAGATCAAATTTTCTCATGATAGTGATCTTCCATATATTGGTACTTTCAGATTATTCCTGATAATCACTGTATTTTCTTTTGTTGTTTACCTGATCCCGGGTCTTTTCGGAGCTCCATTAAAAGGATTGGCATCTTTTTTACCGTCTCCCACGACTACAGAGCTTAATCTTCCAAATCCCTCTATTCAACCGGTTAACACAAGTGTACTTTGTTCAGAACCCAGGCACGGCGATATTTTTGATATGCCCTTAGGCCTTAAAGGCTATTTTGATTATAAACAGGGTCTTGCCTGCGCAAAAGAACAGGGGAAACCTGTATTGATAGACTTTAAGGGACATGCGTGTGCCAACTGTAAACTGATGGAAGCCAGGGTATGGTCAGATCCGGAGGTACTCAGAAGGCTTAGAGATAATTTTGTGATAATATCACTGTATGTTGATGACAGGACTCAATTGCCTGAAAATGAATGGATAATGTCCGTTTTTGATGGGAAACAGAAGAAGACGATCGGAAAAATAAATGAAGATCTGGAGATATCGAAGTTTAAAACCAATGCATTACCACTTTATGTTATAACTGATTATGAGGGTAATCCATTGAATAAACCGATGCCCACCAA
>JAPLED010000061.1 GCA_026391475.1 Bacteroidia bacterium
CCGCTTGCATGGGTATAACACGGTACAGCAAATCTTGCTTTTCCTCCGAGAAGCTGGTAAACCGGCATGTTGGCCCGTTTTCCTTTAATATCCCATAAAGCCTCATCCAGTCCGCTTAACGCATTATTTAATACCGGTCCATTACGCCAATACGAGCTTACATAGGCTCCCTGCCATATATCTTCAATATTATCAACATCTTTCCCGACGCAAAAATCGTTCAGATAACTGTTGATTGCTGTAACTACCACCTCTGCCCGTTGAGTAAATGTAGCACATCCCAGACCGTATAAACCAGGTTCAGTTGTTTCGACTTTCACTACAATCAGGTTAGAGCCGGCAGGTGCAGTTGCAATAGCTTTTACACTCTTGATTTTTACAGGAGCCATACCTTTAGCATAAGCAGGTGTTTCATACTTTTCTGCCCTGGCCAAAGGGCTTCCAAACAGGCCAAAAAGCCCGACTGTTGAACCTGCAGCGATGAGTTTCATTGCTTCCCGACGACTGGTTAAGGAATGAGATTCTGAATTTTTCATTATTCAAATATTTATTTAAACTAAAATTACAATAAATCCTGATAGCTCAGTTTACAATTGGCTAAAATAGTTTTGTTAGGATCTATTAAAAACATAAAGAAATCCTATCAATTATCCGGGCAATATTGTATTTTTGGATAATATACAACATCGCGATTGTATTTTCTTTACTTATGTCATAAAATCAATTTATTAATATAAATCTATTTCAGGAAAATGGCAACCACAAAAAAAATTAACCGTCGTGAATTCCTGGGATCAGCAGCCGTTGCTTCCCTGGCATTTACAGTTGTTCCGAGACAAGTGCTGGGAGGACCAGGCTATGTGGCCCCAAGTGATAAAATTACACTGGGATATATCGGTTGCGGTACACAGGGATTAAGAGAGATGACCGCATTAATTTCAAATCCTGCACTACAGATTGTAGCAGTCTGCGATCCCAACAAATTCACTACAGATTATGTAGACTGGTCTTTAAACGATGTCCGAAACAGTATCCGAAAGGCATTAGGAGATAACTCGTGGGGAGAAGCAATTAAAGGAATTCCGGGGGGGAGAGACATAGGACAGGAATTCGTCCAAAAATATTATGGAAAATCAAAAGATTCAGGCACTTACAAAGGATGTGCTTCGTATGAAGATTTCCGTGAATTATTGGAAAGAGAGAAAGATCTGAATGCGATAAAGATCATGACCCCTGACCACCTTCATGGAACTATAGCAATAGCCTCCATGAAAAAAGGCAAACATGTCGTCACTCATAAGCCAATAGCCAACCGGATGCATGAGTTCAGACTTACTGTTGACACTGCAAAAAAAACGGGTATGAGCACACATCTGCTGGCATGGAGTAAAAGACCCGACTATGATACTATTAAGAAGTGGATCAGCGAAGGTCGTATTGGAAAACTGAAGGAAATACATAACTGGTCGCTCAGACCCATGTGGCCTCAATGGCAATCAAATCCAACAGATACGCCACCTGTACCAAAGGACTTTAACTGGGATTTATGGCTGGGTCCGGTTCCCGATCGCCCATATCATCCAAACTATACACATGCAGTTTTTCGCGGTTGGTATGACTTTGGAGCAGGAAGCATTGCCGACATGGGACATTACAGTCTTTTCCCGCTTTTCATGACGTTAGGCATTAATACTCCGGCTAAAAATGCTGATGCATACGCCACTACTACTTGTGCATTACAGAACAATGTATCTGTAGGTGTTAAAAATGATGTCGCATTCCCCTTATCATGTATCATCCGTTTTAAATTCGACGCCCAGGCAGAACTTCCACCCTTTGATCTTTTCTGGTACGACGGAGGTATGAAACCAGTTACACCCGACGAGTACAGTGAGGCAGGAAAATCATTGGAAAGAGAAGGGATGATGTTCGTTGGTGATAAAGGAAAAATAATCGGCGGCTTCAGGGGTGAAAAACCAGTACTTTACTCTGAAAACAAGATGCTGCAAGCAGAATCTGCTCCTGAGTCATCTGGTCAGAACAGCAACGATGTCTGGATCAATGCATTCAAAAATAACACCCAGTCACCTGGTAGCTTTATTTATGCAGGACCGGTTACAGAAACCATTCTTCTGGGAGCTGTTGCATTACGGGCAGGAAAAAAGGTGGAATATGATGCTTTGAATATGAAAATTACCAATATCCCCGAAGCCAATAAGTACCTTGTGAGGGAATATCGTAAAGGATGGGAGCTTTAATGATCCAAAAATTGTTTTTTGGCAGGATTTACAAAAACTAAATAAAGCAAAAACTATGAATAGTATTACGCGGAGGAATTTTCTTGAAAAATCCATAGTACTCGGTGCGGCAGGTATTGTTGCCCCTTCAGTAATTGGGTCGTCCCTTTCAGAGGCGACACCCCGGCTGATCAAAGATGATATTTCGCTTGCCCAGTGGGCTCTTGTTGATGAGATAAAAGCCGGCAAGTGGAAAACCCTCGATTTTGCTAAAATAGCAAGAAACGATTTTGGTCTCAATGGTATCGAATTCGTAAATACATTATTTGAAGTACCTACCGAAGGCTATCTAAAGCAGTTAAAGAAAAATGCAGCAGACAACGGTGTAACTATGGTATTGATTATGGTGGATGACGAAGGTGATGGATGTTCAGCGACAAGAGAAGAGCGTCGTTGGTTTGAAATAAATCACCGTAAATGGATCGATGCAGCTAATTATCTTGGATGTAAATCAATCCGCACAAATTGCCGTGGTCCGGTTAATGTTTCAAAAGAAGAGGCACTTAAATGGGCAACAGAAACATACCAGATGATGATGGAATATGCTGTCCCTGCAAAGATCAGCGTACTTATCGAAAATCATGGTGGTGTTTCGAATGATGCTGACTGGATGGTATCGTTGATGAAAGAGGTTAACAATCTCTACTTCGGCACTTATCCCGACTGGCGTCAGCCTTCTGCCAGTTTTGATAATGTTGATTATCTGTTGAAAATGCTTCCGTATGCCGGAGGAATGTCGTACCGTAATCAGCCAACAGAAGAACTGACAGCCAAAATGATCAGGCTGGCTAAGGATTCGGGTTACCGGGGATGGTACGGTATCGAATCGACCGGACGCGAAGAGATTAAAAAAGGTACCGAATTACTTAAAAAATACCTGTTTAGTAGTTAAAAGATCAGGTCACACCTTTTTCAACGCTTCAAGCACTCTCGCAGGTGTCATCGGTGTCCTGTACAACCTGGCTCCGGTAGCATCAAAAATTGCATTGGCTACTACAGCACCAATAGCGATGATAGCAGGCTCCCCACCACCCTTTGGAGGTTTATCCTTCCTGTCGAGAATTACACAATCGATCTTAGGAAGCCATGAGAAACGAGGAATTTCGTATGAATCAAAACCTCGGTTTTGAATGTTACCTCCCTCAAAAAATACCTCTTCTGTAAAAGTATATCCTAGCCCCATGGTTATACAACCTTCCATCTGTATTAATGCACCCTGCGGATTAACACATAATCCCATATCCTGTGCACAGGCTATTCTCACAACCTGTACTTTCCCTGTATTCTTATCAACCTTAACCTCAGCCATATTAGCTACCCAGGTTCCGGCATCTGTTCCACAAGCGATTCCTATTCCTATGCCGCTGGGGGTTTTACCTGCGACATAACCGAATTTATCGGCAACAGCCTTCAGACAGGCGACCATCTTCTCATCCTTCAGGTTTTTAAGACGAAACTCAAGAGGATCGATCCCGGCTTTTGAAGCCATAATGTCTATATGCGACTCCCTGGCGAATGTATTTGTATTGTTATTAGGAGCACGCCAAGGCCCGGTATCAAATGGATGAACAGGCGGAGCATTCTTATTCCGGCTGTAACTCGTTGTTTTAGCATTCGGAACATCGTAGATGGTCTCCGAACCTCTTGTGCCTGCATAATATACATGGTAATCCCACAGCTTGATCAGGCCTGAGTTGTCAATCCCTGATTTAATCTTAACCACTGCTGCTGAATGGAAATTATCATAGAAAAACTCCTCATCGCGGGTCCATACAACCATAACAGGTTTACCGGTCAGCTTTGCAAGTTTAGCTGCTTCAATCCCCTGCTGGAATGCACCTTTGCCCCCGAATCCTCCACCTACAAACGGTGCTATGACTCTTACCTTTTCGCGGGGAAAACCGAGTTCACGTACTAAACCATCCTGAAGACCGAAAGGCGATTGTGTTGCAGCCCATACTGTCAGTTTATCACCTTCGACCTGTGCCAGAGCAGTATGGGTTTCGATCGGTGCATGTGCCAGATAAGGATCATGAAACTCTGATTCAAATATTTTTTCAGAAAGCTGACGACCCGATTCCAAATCTCCGCTTGACCTTACTACATTAGCACTTGAATCAGCCTTCAGCATCCATTCAAAGATTGTCTTATCATTTACGGGCATCTCACTGAATGAATATTCTGCCTTAATTTTCACAATTGCCTCATCAGCTTTGTCGTGGTTTTCATGAAGGACTGCTACCAGATCACCATCGCTTACTACTTTTATGCCTTCAATCTTCTCCGCTTCCGAAAAATCAACCGATGTCAGTTTTGCTCCGTGGGATGGTGGACGCAATATTCTTGCAAAAACCATCCCGGGCAATTTAAGGTCGCCGGTATACTTTGCCTCCCCGGTGACTTTAAGGTTAGCATCGCTATGCTTATACGATTTCCCGACATAGGTGAATTTTGTATAATCCTCAACAGATGGCTTAACATCAAGATATTTCTCCAGTTTCTTACCTTTTGTCAGTTGGGCATAGGTTACCGCATTTTTTGGATTTTTAGTATCTGTAATTATACCATCCTTCACTTCAAGTTGTGAAACCGGGACTCCCAGTTGCCCCGATGCCAGTTCAAGTAATACAGCTCTTGCCTCGGCTGCTGCGGCTCTCATATTCGGACCAAAGGTCTGGGTCGTCTGCGAACCCCATGTACCGGCATCATACGGGCACAGGTCAGTATCGCCCATTACTATTTTTACTTTTTCTAACGGGACATTAAGCTCATCAGCCATCATCATTGGAAGAGAGGTGATAACACCCTGTCCCATTTCAATCTTGCCTGTATAACATGTCACTGTTCCATCCTCGGCAATATGAAGAAAAGCATTATAATCTTTAGTAAGGCTTCTTGCCTGTTCTGCAGGCGCTGAAAAAAGATCAAATACGTTCCATGGCTGGAAAAAGATGAATATTCCGCCACCTAATAGTTTCATGAAGCTTCTTCTTTTCATACCGGATCCTACAACGGTTTGCGTTAATTCTTTAGGATTTGTTTCTTTCTTTTTCATGATTACTTCCCTCCTTTCATTTCTTTAGCGGCCGTATGAACAGCCTCAATGATACGAACATGCGCTCCGCAACGGCAGAGATTGTTTTCCAGACCATCCTTAATCTCCTGGGTTGATGGTGCAGAATTTTTCAATAGCAGACCTGTTGCACTCATGATCATCCCGGGAGTACAATAACCGCATTGTAATGCATCGTGTTCAACGAATGCTTTCTGAACAGGGTGCAGTTTGCCCTTTGTCGCAAGACCTTCGATGGTTACTACTTTTTTACCGGTCACTTCACTCACCGGCAACTGGCACGACCTTACAGGTTCCTTGTCGATAAGAACAGTACAGGATCCGCAGAATCCCATTCCGCAGCCATACTTAGTTCCTGTGAGCCCGAAATGGTTTCGCAGCACCCATAAAAGAGTCTGGTTGGGGTCAATCAAAACTTCTGTTTTTTTCCCATTTAACTGAAAACTAATTGTCTCTTCCATATTTATTGTATTTGATTAATTTCCTTTTTATAATCATCGTAAGTATCAAAATCCCTGAGGATGCCTGAATCGTTAGTTTCAACCTCCAGAACATCATCAGAAAACTGATATGCCAATGAGCGCAATCCTTCATGGGCGTCAAGTTTTTCTATTTCGTTCCTGTATTTTCTGTCGATAAGAAGAGGATGTCCTCTCTTATTTTTATAAACAGGAATTACAATCCCTTTACCGGAATACATGTATGCTTCAATTACCGTATTGATCGCCTTTGGAGAGATCAACGGCTGATCGCCCTGGAAAACCAGAACGGCTTTAAAATCTGAAGGCAGATTTCTGAAACCGCACTTCACTGAGGAGAGCATTCCTTCTTTATAATTATCATTATAACAATACTTTACAGATGATTTTCGGACTAATTCTATTAATGTGTCCCTGTCAGCTCCTAAAACAACCATTGTATTATCAACATCTGACCGGGTTACATTCCCGATAACATTCTCAATCATCGTTCTGCCATTAAAGGTCAGCAGCATTTTCGGGAATCCCATTCTCTTTGACTCTCCTGCTGCAAGTATTAAGCCCCATAATCCTCCAATTGAAATCATACTTATAATTTACTACTTATTCCTTTCTTCATGAACTCACCCCCTAGCCCCCTCTCTTAAGTATCCACCTCACCCTAAATCCCTCTCCCAGGGGAGAGGGACTTAAAAACCATTTATTACTTACTTTTTTCTTTTTCCTGTTTAATTCATACTACTTACTTCTTACTACTTACTATTCCGAACAAGTACAAGTTGAGCGGCAATACTAACAGCAATTTCCTCAACGGTCTGAGATTTGATATCCAGGCCGACAGGAGCATAAATCTGATCCCACTGTTTACCGGTAGCCCATCCATTCTCAATAAAATTCATCCGCATAGTTGCGATCTTCTTTTTACTGCCAATCATGCCGATATAGGCTAAACCAGAACCGATGCAGGGTTTCAACGCTGTGGCATCGTCCTTATGACCCCGTGTCACTATTACTACATAGGTGTTGTCGCTCTTCTTCAATTCCTGCATAGCTTCACCAATATCTTTAACTATAATATGGCTGGCATCAGGCATATTTTCAACACTAGCGTATTCAGGACGGTCATCAATTACAGTAACCTCAAAATCGAGCATACTCCCAAGATGCACCAATGCTTTCCCGATATGACCTGCTCCGGCAATAACCAGTTGTGCAGGAGGGAAAATTGGTTCAAGGAAAAACAGTGATGAGGGTTCTTCACCCGGGATTGTAAGCTCCAATTCCCTGTAATCTGACGGATTGGCTGCTGAAAGCAAACTCATTACAACCGGTTCAATCTTCTCAAGAAACCCAACTGGTATTGATGGCTTAAAAGTTTCACTCATCCAGTATCGGTTTATAAGAACCTCCTTTTCCGTAAAATCGGTTACCATTGTTATCAGAACACCCGGAATCTGTTTGGCTAATGATTGCTTAACCTGCTCAAAGACAGGAATACTATTATTAATATTGGCATCAACCAGAACACTGATCTGTCCGCCGCATATAGCCTCTTCGGTGTTTGAGATGTCATTAGCCAGGTTAAAATGAAAATGTCCTGATTTTTTTGAAAGAATCGCATCCAGTGATATTTTCTGCACTTTTCCTTCAACAATTCCGCCGCCAACTGTGCCGGAAATGAAACCTTTTTTACAAAACAAAGCTGAACTACCGGGTTTTTGCGGAGTAGAACCATTCGTCCTGGTCACTGTAGCCAAAATCAAAGGAAAATCAGCGGACTGTTGATCAAGAATCTGCAGGTAAATGTTTTTCATATTCAAATAAACCATTTGATAAAAGTCACTTGTGAGGGCGTTCAGATTTACTTTTTTTTCTTCTGCCATGATCTACTACAAATATATTCAAATTGATTTATTATTCATAATTTTATAATTTATGCAGAGGCTGCACAAAATCAACACAAACCATAATAATTATGAAAACTCATTTATCCAGATTTACGTTATTGTTCATCCCGGCTATACTTTGCCTGATTACCTGCAAATCGCCTGTAAATAAACAGGTCCAGAAAGAACCAGACAACAGTTGGGTTGAAGAGTTAACCATTTCACAGTTACAGCAAGGGTACAAAGAGGGTAAATTTACAATCACCGAGGTTGTAAATGTCTATCTCGACCGGGTTATTGAGATAGACAAGAATGGTCCGCAACTTAATTCAATAATTGAAATTAATCCTGATGCCCTTCAGATAGCAGAAGATCTCGACAGGGAGCTTGCGGCAGGGAAGATCAGAGGTCCTTTACACGGGGTTCCCATAATTCTTAAGGATAATATTGATACGCACGACAGAATGCCGACTACGGCCGGTGCCACAGCTTTAAGAAACTCCTTCCCGAAGACCGATAGTTATATTGCGAAAAAGCTGAGAGAAGCAGGGGCTATCATAATAGCTAAATCGAACCTGAGTGAGTGGGCTAACTTCCGGGCTATGATGTCGTCGAGTGGATGGAGTGGTGTTGGCGGTCAGACAAAAAACCCGTACGTCCTTGACCGTAACCCATGTGGTTCAAGCTCCGGATCGGGAGCAGCTGTCTCTGCCAATCTTTGTATGATAGCAATAGGCACTGAAACAAATGGTTCAATAGTGTGCCCTTCAAATAATAACGGTATAGTAGGTATTAAACCGACTGTCGGACTCATAAGCCGTTCAGGCATAATCCCAATCTCCTTCACCCAGGATACTCCCGGCCCGATGGGTCGCACTGTGGAAGATGTTGCAATCACACTGGGGGCTTTAACCGGCATCGACTCATTAGATTCCAAGACGCTGGCTTCAAGAGGCAGATATCAAACCGACTATACAAAATTTCTGAAAAAAGAGGGTCTGAATGGCAAACGGATCGGTCTGCTTAAAAAGTCTATGGGCTTTTCAGATAAAGTTGATACTCTTTTGATTAATACAGTTGCCTTTCTTAAAGCAAATGGAGCAGAAGTGGTTGAAATTGAGTTTCCAAAAGGTGAAAATTATGAAGATGCTTCATTCGAAGTGATGTTGTATGAATTTAAGGATGGACTTAATAAATATTTTGCGGGACTTGGAAGCGATGCACCTGTTAAGAGTCTCAAAGAGTTAATAGAGTTCAATAAGTCAGATACAGTTGAGCTAAGATATTTTGATCAGAAACTTCTTGAGAAGGCTGAGAAGAAAGGAGACATTGAGTCGGCTGAATATAAGAAGTTACTCACCAGGATGACTAAAGCCACAAGAGAAGAGGGTATTGATAAGGTAATGAATAACAACAAACTCGATGCAATTATGGCACCGACAGGGTCTCCGGCATGGAAAACTGATCTTCTCCTGGGTGATCATTTTGTGGGAGGAAGTTCTTCACTTGCAGCAATATCAGGATATCCTGCAATCACTGTACCAATGGGTTTTGTTGACGATCTGCCGGTTGGTGTTACCTTCTTCGGCAGGGCATGGAGCGAACCTCTACTGCTTGAGATAGCATACAGTTACGAGCAGGGAACAAAACACAGAAAAGCACCAAAATATATTGTTTCAGATTGATTAACAATACGTTATGTAAATAAGGTTGTCTGACAGGGTACTTTTGAGACAACCTTTTATTTTTTTTCTTCGTCTTTTGGTTCAGCACTCGTCTTATCAGGTTCATCGCCAGCACGGGAGGCTTTCTTGAATTCTTTCATACCCTGACCAATACCTTTCATAAGTTCAGGAATTTTGCGTCCGCCGAAAAGAAGCACCACAACAAGCAGAATCAGTATAATCTCTGTAGCTCCAAAATTTCCCATCTTCTTTAATTTAAATTAACGGCCAAAGTTATTAATAGTATCAATCAATACCAAATGAAATAATTAATCCAACAAGTTAATTATTTATTAAATCGCTCCGCGGTTCAAATTATCAACTTCTGTACTTCATACTATAATTGAAGAATCCCCCATGCCAGCAGTATGAGAGCTCCGACAACTATCCAGCTTAGCAGGAATCCAATAAGATCTTCACGGTAACGATGGAAGAAATTTATCCATCGCTCTTTATGTCCCCACCCGGGCAAATCGAGCAGTAACAAATCGTCGCCAGTTTCTGATGCCAGTGGCTTTTTACCGTCACTACCTGGTTGTTTTGCATCTGATTTTCTTCTCATATTATCGAAAAACGCTTCGTTCTTCTCTTTATCTTCCGGCCTCGTTAAAATGCTTACAAGCCAGAACACGAAAAATCCGGATAGCATGGCCAGACCAAAAGGAGCCGGTTTCCATTTATAAACCATCATTAACTGATCTGCGGATATAATATTAGCGATATAATATGTTGTTAAAGAGATAATTACTGCAGCTGCAGCACCATACCTGTTTGCCCTTTTCCAGATTATTCCACCAAGGAATATGATCCCCATAAAAGCTGCAAGAGTTTCGGTAAACAGGAATGCATGCAGAACATTTTTTATGCTTAGGGCAAAGAGTACTGCAAGTACCGATAAACCCAAACCGGAATAACGACCCATCCATAAAAGTGTATGGTCGGCAGCTCCCGGATTAATATATTTTTTATAAAAATTTTTTGTAAAAAGGGCGCCGGTATTTACCATAAAATTTGAACAGGCCGACATATTTGCAGCAACAATTGCTGCCAGCATCAGGCCAACCAGTCCGGGAACAAGAAGAACACTGCAGGCATATCCGAATGCCATTTCGGGATCAGTAAGAGTAACTCCGTTTTTAATCACAAGTGCTGCAACAACCAGTCCTGTTAAAGCCCATCCGATTGTGACAAGCCGTTTTACCATTGAACCGAATGTCTGACCAATGCGACCGGCTCTTTCAGTATTTCCGGTTGCACACATCGATATCATATGAGGTTGTGCTGTTATGCCAACAATTCCGTTTATTGCCAGCATCGCTATTGTAAAGGCGTCTATGCCGCTGGCGCTGTTAAAAAGATCAAAGAAATGATCCGGAAGAACTGCCTTCATACCCGCAAATCCATTTATCTCCTTTAATCCCAATGGAATTAGCATAATGGATAAAGTAATGATCAGGAACGACTGGATAAAATCGGTATAAGCTGCAGCGATCAGCCCTCCGGCAAAACTATAGATTATGAAAGCTATCGTCATTACAAGAACAACCATATCCGGTGATATAAGATTTCCGGTAGCCACTGATATTACCTTTGCAGCACCCTGTAACATAACACCCATGTTAAAAACAAAAAATGAAACAGCAAACAGGGAATATACAAGTCCCATTTTACTTCCATACCGGTCTTCGATTATCTCACCGACTGTTGTCCTCTCACTGCGTCTGTAAAAAGGAGCAATAAGCCAGTAGAAAGGTGTTATCAGCATATTCTTCCACTGGTACCATATAGTTGCAAATCCCTGACTGAAGGTTGCGCCTGTCTGTGCCACAGGCATTTCGGCATGTGTTCCTACACCGAATGCCTGCCCTATCATTATGTACCATTTGAATTTGCGCTCGCCCCTGAAATAAGCGTCGCTGGTTTTAGTCTTTCGTGCCATCCATAATCCGAAGGTTGTAATTGAGATGAAATAGCTGAATAAAACGATGTAATCAATTGTGCTCATGTTGGTTTAGCGTTTATTGCAGAAAACACCAGTTTGCCATTTAAATAGGTTTTCTTTATTTGTAACTGATTACCTTCTCGTTCGAACAGAATAAGATCGGCTCTTTTACCCGGAACCAGCGTTCCTCTGTCGTCAAGGTTATAGATACGTGCAACATTCGCAGACGCCATGCTTATTGCTTTTGTGAGTGAACATCCGGTGAAATTCATCATATTCTCAACCCCTTTTTTCAACGGGAAAGATGCGCCGGCAAGACAATTAATTTCTGTATTTAATAACATCCCCTCCTCTGTAAGAATAACTTCGCTTTCCAGAAAAGTATACTTTCCGGGAGCCATTCCTGCAAGATAAATAACATCAGAAGTAAGAATAAGATTATCAGGCCCTTTTACTTTATAAAACACTCTTATCTCTTCGGGAAACAGATGAAGTCCGTCAGCAATAATTGATGGTGTAAGCTGGTCATTCGCAAGTTGCGGCCAGATTGGATTATTATGACGATGGATAAGATTGGCACAACCATTCCCGAGGTGCGTTGATAACCTCACCCCATTTTCAACTGCATGCCTGATCTGGTCTGCCGATGCATTTGTATGACCCATTGCAACAACAATTCCATCATGAGTACATAACCTTATAAATTTCATTGCCCCTTCAAGTTCAGGAGCAATAGTTATTTGAATAATTCTTCCACCTGCATCTTTCTGATATTCAGTGAATTCATCCCAGGAAGGTTTCCTTATATGTTGAACAGGATGGCAACCTCTGTAACCATCTTCCGGTGAAATATACGGGCCTTCAAGATGAAATCCGGGAATAGATTCACGGAGCAGTTCATCTCTTTTAAGAGCATCATTAAGTATTTTGAAATTTTTAATCAGGTTTTCATGGCTGTTGCTGATTAATGTCGGAAGAAAAGAGGTCACTCCATCCCTCCAGATTGCTTTTGTTGCGTCTATGACATCTTCTACAGAGAGTTTGCTCCCGGAAAAATCAACATTTGCATAACCATTTATCTGGTTATCAATAAGACCCGGAGCAATAAAGAGGATGCTCTTTTCATCTTTTAAGCCTTCAATTTCTATGATATTCTCTATGCGTCCATCAACAATTTCTATTCTGACCGGATTCCCTGTTTCATAATGAATCCCTTCTATTGGATAAGGAGCTGTTTTATCTTTTGTCATCTGGTTAAGCTTTTATATTTCTTAATCTTTATAACGGGATAATTTCAGATGCCGAATTATTATCAAGGTACATGTGAAAGTCCGGGTGTTGTTTCAGCATTGTTGCCGGAACAATATTAGTCAGATTATTAATAAGTGTATTTCTGACACTTACTGCTTTAACCTTATGCGGCACACAAGAAATAATTGTTTTACACTGCATTATCTGCCATGGGGTCATAGAGACAGCTCTGGCCGGAACTTCTTCTTTTGATTTGAACCATCCCTCATTTACTTGCTGCAACCTGCATTGATCATCGAGTCTGACAATTATATAAGCCTCGCGGGTATCGAAGTCTGCAGGTGGGTCGTTAAAGGCAATATGACCGTTCACTCCTATTCCAATAAGTCCGATATCAACAGGTTTCTTTCTTATTTCAAGAGTTAATGTCTTAATTTTCTGATCAATATCACCTTCAACATCAACACTGTGAAATTTTTTGATTCTTATATGGTTAATGAAGCGTTCATAAAGATATTTTCTGAAACTTGCAATATGTGAAACCGGGAGTCCAATATATTCATCGAGGTGAAAAACCTCAACTTTCTCCCATTCTACTTTTTCGTGCAATAACGATTGTAATGTCTCAAACTGTGAGCTTCCGGTAGAGATAACCAACCTCGCTTCACCGTTTTTTTCAATGGCTTCTTTCAGTTTTCCTGCTGCAAATTGTGAGGCTTTTAATCCTAGTTCCGAAGCATCGGCGCTAATATTGATAACCATACTGTAATATTTTTAAACACCACCCATAAAATTAAAACAATTAATCAGATGTAATAAAATAGAAATGATTTTTCTGCAAATTCAGGCACCTATTAGCTAGTGGCTTATAGCTCATAGCTGGTAGCTCATAGTTTGTAGATAATTTCTTATAATTCGTAATTTCTAATTTGTAATTTCTAATTCATAATTTCTAATTCTTTATAACTCCAAACTTTAGGCATTTTGACACATATTCAATCTTTTTTCTACCTTGTGCCAAAATATTTTTTTTCGATGTTCAGATCTTCCCTTTTAATTAGTACGGGTATACTCTTGTTTTTCAATACTATACTTTTTGGTCAGTCAAAAGGAATAAACCGGGAGAAGTATCGAATAAATATTTCAGAGACAAACAGTACTATTAATATTGATGGAATTCTGGATGAACCGGTCTGGCTATCGGCAGATAAAGCCAGCCATTTTCAGAGGGTATTGCCTACCGATACAGGCTTTGCAATTGCACAAACTGAGGTGAAGGTTACCTATACCGGATCGACTCTGTATGTTGGGATTGTCTGTTTCGATCCATCACCTGGCAAACGTCCGGTGGAATCATTACGTCGCGACTTCAGTTTCATGAAGAACGATAACTTCATCGTATTTATTGACACATATAATGATCAGACGAATGGTTTTGCATTCGGTGTTTCTGCTGCAGGAGCCCAGTGGGATGGTTTGCAGGCAAACGGCGGACTAGTAAATCTTGATTGGGATATTAAATGGAGATCAGCAGTTAAAAACTACGACGACCGCTGGGTTGCAGAATTTGCTATTCCTTTCCGCAGCATGCGTTATCACGGAGGGGCTCCTGAATGGGGAATAAATTTCAGCAGGCAGGATCTTAAAACCAGTGAAAAATCAAGCTGGGCTCCAATGCCCAGGCAGTTTGCAACAGCCACTCTTGCTTTCACAGGTTCGTTGGTATGGGATAAACCATTGCCCTCCTCAGGTCCCAGATTTTCACTTATACCTTATATATCAGCAAAAACGACTCAGAATAAAGAGGCCGGAGAAGGATTCAAACCTGATGCTAATGCCGGCATTGATGCAAAGGTTATTCTTTCTACTTCAATGAACCTTGATCTGACAGTTAATTCAGATTATTCGCAGGTTGAAGTTGACAAGCAAAGGACTAATCTTGACCGGTTCGAATTGTTCTTTCCTGAAAAAAGGCAGTTTTACCTTGAGAACAGCGACCTCTTTGCAAATCTGGGCAGCGAAAACCTCAGACCCTTTTTCTCACGTCGTGTCGGACTTAACAGCCCTGTCCAGGCAGGTGCACGGCTTAGCGGTAAAATCGGAAATAACTGGAGGATTGGGCTGATGGATTTGCAAACAGGGGAAAAAGATAATATACAAGCGGGTAATTTTATTGTAGCGGCCCTTCAACGAAAGGTTTTCAGTCGTTCAAACATATCAGCTTTCTTTGTCAATAAGCAGGTGATGAACCTGCATAATGATACATCATTTACAGGTTACCGGTTCAACCGTGTTGCCGGACTGGAATACAACCTTGCAAGTGTCAATAACCGCTGGACAGGAAAAACATTTTACCATCAGTCGTTTTACCCCGGGGCATCAGGTAATGCAGCTGCTCTTGCTGCAAATATTACCTTTGCCACACAGTTCCTGACAGCAACGATGAATCAGTCGTGGGTAGGTGCCGATTATATTGCCGAAGTCGGATATATCAGAAGAAAAGGGTATTATGAGATAAACCCTATGTTTCAGTATAAGTTTTTCCCGGCTTCAAGCAGAATTGCTAACCACGGACCGGCTATTAAACTGGACATGCTTTTTGATCCTTCACTGTCGTTAACTGACAGGGAAACGCAGCTTTTGTATCAGGTTGAATGGATTAATAAAAGTGTTGTTTCGGTCGATGTTAAAGAGACTTACATAAAACTTCAGTCTCCTTTTGATCCAACCAATACAGGAGGTTTTCCTCTGGCCGCAAATGAAGAGTTCAACTGGAAAGAAATTGGTGCTTCGTATGTATCGGATATCCGCAAACCGCTCAATTTACTGATCAGCAGCCGTTACGGAGGATATTTTAATGGTTCAAGATTGACCATGAACGGAGAGTTATACTATCGTATTCAACCCTACGGAAGCCTGGCGATTGTTACGACATATAACAAAATCTCAATGCCTTCCCCATTTAATAGTGCTGAATTTATCCTTATCGGACCAAGGCTGGATTTTACCTTTACCGACAAGCTCTTCTTCACCGGTTTTGTCCAGTATAATAATCAGATCGACAATATTAATCTGAATCTCCGTTTTCA
>JAPLED010000055.1 GCA_026391475.1 Bacteroidia bacterium
TATTCTTTACCATAACCCAGATTCTTCATAAGTTTTGTAGGAGCATTTCTTATATGCAATGGGACAGGGAGAGCTCCTTCATTTTTAACCATACCGATAGCATCATCAATTGCCATATATGAGGAATTGCTTTTTTGAGAAGTTGCCAGATAAATTGCTGCCTCAGATAGAATAATTCTTGATTCCGGCCATCCGATTACATTGACAGCTTCAAAACAAGCCTGAGCCAGCAATAAGGCATTTGGGTTGGCAAGACCAATATCCTCAGCAGCGAGTATCAGCATACGTCTTGCAATAAATTTTGGGTCCTCACCTCCTTCAACCATGCGGGCCAGCCAGTAAACAGCAGCATTAGGATCACTTCCCCTGAGTGATTTTATAAAAGCAGATATAATATCATAATGCTGTTCTCCATTTTTATCGTAAAGAGCAAGATTCTTCTGAACATGTTTCAAAACCTTTTCATTATTAATAATGATTTTTTCAGAAGATCCTTCATAAGCTTCTGAACTAACAACCAGTTCAAGAGCATTATATAGCTTTCTTGCATCGCCGCCTGAGACACGAATAATAGCCTCATGCTCTTCAATTTCTATATCGTAAGCGGCAAGGTAACTATCCTTTTTTAATGCTTTATTCAATAGTTCAACCAATTCGTCTTCTGTAAGAGGATTCATTATATATACCTGACATCGCGAAAGGAGTGGGGATATAACCTCAAAAGAAGGATTCTCAGTGGTTGCCCCGATCAGTGTTATTATTCCCTGTTCAACAGCACTTAAGAGTGAATCCTGCTGTGATTTATTAAAACGGTGAATCTCATCAATGAATAAGATAGGATTTGGCTGGTTAAAGAACTGCTGTTTTTTTGCTTTTTCAATTGTTTCTCGTACATCCTTAACTCCCGAATGTACAGCACTTAGGTGAAAGAAAGGCCTTTTCAGAGTATTAGCTATTATCCCGGCAAGAGTGGTCTTACCCACTCCTGGAGGACCCCATAAAATGAACGATGGGATATTTCCCGATTCAATAACCTTTCTTAAAACTGCATTCTTGCCGACGAGATGCTCCTGCCCACAGAACTCTCCAAGTTCTTTTGGTCTCAGCCTCTCAGCAAGTGGTTGATTTGCCAGCATAGTTAATAGTTTGTGTAAAGGTAATGAAAACAATACAAAAAGCTCTGGACATTTACAAAACCGGGTATTGTTCTCCCAACCTCCCCTTCATTTCTTCAGTGCATTGTAAAGAACCACAGCCGGATGTAACGCAACACGTCCGGTACCATCCTTAATATGATGCCTGCAACTTGTCCCTGGAGCAGTTATTATTGTATTTTCATCGCATTTCCTGATTTCCGGGAATAATACAAGTTCTCCTATTTTGTTGGATAAATCAAAATGTTCCTTTTCATAGCCAAATGATCCGGCCATTCCACAGCAGCCTGATGGGATTTCCGTAACAGAAAAATTTACCGGTATCGAGAGCATTTCTATTGTACTTGCAGAGGAGGCAATTGCCTTCTGCTGGCAATGGGCATGCAAAAGAATCCTGGTCTTTTCTTCCACGAATAAATTACGATCAATTCTTCCCGATCTGAATTCCCTTGCAATAAACTCATCAACCATAAAACTGTTGCTTGCAATCTTTTCTGCAGATCCCTTTAAATCAATTCCGGCTAACTCCGGATATTCGTCCCTGAAACCCAGAATTGCAGAAGGCTCAATGCCAACTAATGGGAGCTCATCGCTGATAATTCCTGATAAAGCCTGAATATTCTTTCTTATTGTCATCTGTGCTCTCCTTACCAAACCTTTGGAGATGTAAGTCCTCGCACTTACTTTATGTTCAACTACGACCACTTTATAACTTAATGAGGTTAATAGCCTTATTACAGCTATGCCAATATCTGTATCGTTGTAATTGGTGAATTCATCAACAAAGAGGCATACCGAGCTTTTTGGATTCTCAGGATTAATCTCTGCAAGGTTTTTCCTGATCCATTTTTTCAGAGTAGTCCTATATATTAATGGTATGGATCTTTGTGAAGCAAACCCGGTTGCTTTTTTCAGAATACCGGCTGTAATCTTGTTCTTCAGAAAAAAATTATAAACTGAAGGTGCGACTGAACCTATATGATTAATAGCTGATATATAGGCAATTAATCTTGTTCTCAATGGTATTCCATGCTTATCGTGCCAATGCTGAAGAAATTCCGATTTGATCTTAGCTATATCGACACCGGAAGGACATTCCGATTTGCATCCTTTACATGCCAGACACAGATCAAGGACCTCATAAATCTCCCTGTGATTCCAGGGATCATCATCTTTGCTAAGAAATTCACGTATTATATTAGCTCTTGCCCTTGTACTTTTTTCTTCATCACCGGTTGCCATAAAACTCGGGCACATGATGCCTCCGATAATGTTCGATTTGCGACAGTCTGCTGACCCATTGCATCTTTCTGCTGCTCTTATTATTCCATCACTTGATGAAAAATCATAAATTGTGTCAATTTCATGTGTTGGTTTACCCGGGATGTACCTGAGACAGGTATTCATCGGCGGGGTATTTGTGATCTTTCCCGGGTTTAAAATATCTTCCGGATCCCAGATTTTTTTTACCTCCTTAAGAAGATTATAGTTATGCTCTCCAAGTATCAATGGGATGAATTCACCTCTTAACTTCCCATCACCATGTTCTCCGCTCAGTGAGCCTTTATATTTCTTTACAATCTTTGCTGTCTCAAGGCCGATGGTTCTGAAAAGCCCAACATCCACCGGATCTTTGAGGTCAAGAATCGGCCTCAGGTGAAGCTCCCCTGTACCGATATGGGCATGGAATACCGCATCTTTGCCAAAACCAGCCAGCATCTTCTCGATCTCGTCAATGTATTCCGGTAACTGTTTAACATTTATTGCAGTATCTTCAATAAGCGTAACAGGTTTGGGATCTCCTTTCATGTTCGCAAGAACACCAAGACCAGCTTTCCGCAAATCCCATACTTTCGATATATCTTTTCCTTTTACAATAGGATAGGAGTATCCGTAACCTGCCGACTTTAAATCCTCGATCATATCAGCAGCCAGAGCGTCTATTTCTTCCGGATTGTCCCTGACAAATTCGACAATGACGATTGCTCCCGGGCTTCCTTCAAGAAAAAAGCGGTTGTTTCTCTGACTTATATTATCTTCAGTTAGCTCAAGGATCCTGTTATCCATCATCTCAACAGCCGAGGGCTTATATTTTAATGCTATAAGATTTGCTCTGAATGCGTCATTTCTTTTCTTGAGGTGAATGCATACAAGTGCTTTATATACAGGAGGTAAAGGAACTATATTTAGTTTAATTTCAGTTGTAACAGCAAGGGTGCCTTCAGAACCCGCAAGTAACTTGCAGAAATTAAATTTTCTGTTCGATTTTTCATCAAAAATTTCACAATCCATAAGCAGGTCCAGGGCATACCCGGTGTTTCTCCTTGGTATTTTCGGATCGGGGTAACCCTCTCTTATACGCTCTTTGTTTAGCTGATTATCAAGAATCTTTTTGATGTTTCTATAGATATCTCCCTCAAGGTTATTCAGATTGCATTTAGTGTTGAAAGTCTCATTATCCACCGGACCAAAAACTGCCTCGCTGCCATCACTTAAAAGAGTTTTTAACTCTATTGTATGATCCCGTGTCGATCCATAAATGATAGAATGTGAGCCACATGCATTGTTGCCTACCATTCCTCCGATGTTGCATCTGTTCGAAGTTGACGTTTCGGGGCCAAAAAACAGGCCTTTTTCTTTAAGTTTCAGATTCAGTTCATCAAGAACCACCCCGGGTTCGACCCTTACCCACATCTCCTCTCTGTTTATCTCAAGTATCTTATTCATATATCTTGAGATATCGACAATAATTCCTGAACTAACTACCTGACCAGCAAGCGATGTGCCTCCTGCCCTGATCGTTACACTGGATTTTTCTTTCGCAGCAAATAATAAAATCTTCCTGATATCAGATACTCCCTTTGGCCAGGCAACAGCTACCGGTTCCTCTTTATAAACAGAAGCATCGGTTGAATAAATAGTTGTAGTGATTTTGTCGTGCCTGAGGTCGCCATCAAGGCTTTCACCAAGTGTATCTAGCCGGGAAATAAAAGTATCCATTCAACAGGGTAATTTAGAACCGCTAATTTAAGAAAATGATTTAATCATGGTTTGATCGATGAATTTTTAGTCGGATTATTTCTGGTAAAAGCGATAATACTGATATTAATCATGTATTTGAAAATTGTTTAATCGAACTTTTTTTTCGTACATTTATGGAAAAATTTCGAACTTATTAATAGATTGATACACAATGGAATTATTAGATCGCATCAAACAAAATGCCAAGAAACATAATAAGCGTATTGTGCTTCCCGAAGGATATGAAGAAAGAACAATTAAGGCAGCTGACATAGCTATAAAAGAAGAACTCGCTCAAATAATTTTAATCGGAGATCCGGCAGAGATCAATTCACATACCAAAAAGTTGGGATTAAAGAACATTTCAAAAGCTACAATTATTAATCCAAAATCGCATGAAAAAAGGGATCATTATATTGACATGATGGTCGAACTCAGGAAAAGTAAAGGAATGACCAGAGAAGAAGCATCAAAGCTGATAGAAGACCCTCTTTACCTGGGTGTGCTGATGGTTAAAAACGGAGATGCAGATGGTGAGGTTTCAGGTGCAGATCATTCCACTGGTGACGTACTACGGCCTGCTTTCCATTATATTAAAACAGCACCTGGGATTTCAGTAGTTTCCGGAGCATTTTTTATGATCCTTCCTGATAAAAATTTTGGAGAAAACGGTGTCATAATATTTGCCGATGGTGCAGTACATCCAAATCCAAACGAAAAAGAACTTGCTGAAATAGCTGTTGCAACTGCGCACACTGCAAAAGCAATTGCAGGATTTGAACCAAGAATTGCAATGCTCAGCTTTTCGACAAAAGGAAGTGCTAAACATGAATTAGTTGATAAAGTGGTCAATGCTACAAGAATTGCAAAAGAGATGGCCCCAGAGCTTCAGATAGATGGCGAATTGCAGGTGGATGCCGCTCTTATTGAGGCAATTGGTAAAAGCAAGGCGCCTGGCAGTACTATTGCCGGCAAAGCCAATATCCTTATTTTTCCTGACCTGAATTCAGGTAATATCGCTTATAAGCTTGTTCAAAGACTTGCTCATGCCGAGGCCATCGGACCTGTTTTGCAGGGAATGGCTGCCCCGATAAACGACCTGTCACGTGGGTGTTCAGTAAACGATATAGTCAGCATGATAGCAATAACATCACTCCAGGCTGCTGGAATAAAAAAATAATGAATTCCGATTAAAAGGTCTCATGTCTCATAAGATGAAAAAATAGTAATAAATTATATTAGTTATGTCAGGAAGCATCGAAAAACTGGAAGATTATGGATTAGGTCAGGATACCAAACCAAAAACCCTGTTTTCACTCGTTGGAATAGTTGGAGCAGGATCAGTTGGACAGAATATAGCACGAATGGTAAGTTCCAAAGGATTGGATGTGATATTTTTAGATGTTAGTCAACAGAAGATAGACCAGGCTTATGTTGAACTGGCAAAGGAACTTGACCGTATGATTGAACGATGGGGAATGACCAATTCCGAGAAACTTTCAATATTGTCACGCATTAAGGGGACGACAGATTATAATAGATTTAGTAAATGCGATATAGTAATCGAAGCTATCAAATCATCTACCCGTGAACATAGCCATGATGTCCGTGCAAAAATTTTACAAACTATAGAATCTCATGTCGGCAGAGATACCATTATTGCTACAAACTCCTCCACTCAGGTCATAACTGAACTTACTGCTGATCTGACTTATAAAGATCGTTGTGTTAGCTTCCATTTTCTTACCCCGGAAGCTGATGCCAGGGTCGTGGAAATTGTCAAAGGTCTTCATACTTCTCAGGTTGCCTATGAAAATTCAATAAAATTTGCGAATCTATTGGGCAAAAAGGTAATTCCTGTAAAAGAATCTCCTGGTATTATAAGCACAAGGCTAATTGTTCCATTTATCAATGAAGCATGTGAAATACTGATGGAAGGAATAGGAAAAATGGAGGATATTGACACAACTATGAAAGTCGGATTTGGTCTTCCGCTGGGTCCTTTTGAGATGGCCGATAAGATTGGGCTGGATAAAATACTCAAATGGTGTGAAAACCTTTATGATGAATTCGGAGATTTGAAATACAAATCTTCACCTCTCCTTAAAAAACTTGTCAGGGCTAACCAATGGGGAAGACGGACAGGCAAAGGATTTTATACATATAATAAAGATGGTATAAAAATTTCAAAAAATACCTCTCTTGAAGATTAAGTTCTAACATTTGTTGATACCAATAACTTTAAATAATAAAATTATTTTATAATGAAAATATTAGTTCTTAATTGCGGTAGTTCATCAATAAAATATCAGCTTTTCGATATGTCCTCTGGTGTTGTTCTGGCGAAAGGTATTGTTGAAAAAATAGGATTGAAAGGATCGTTTTTAAAAAATGAAAGATTTGATAACGATAAAGTAAAACTTGAGGGTGAAATACTTGATCATCAAAGCGGTATTGAATATATTCTTGGCATGATGATAAGTAAAAAAAGGGGAGTAATTAAAGAATTGAATGAAATTGACGCCATCGGCCACCGCGTTGTTCATGGGGGTGAAACTTTCAAAGGAAGTTGTTATCTCGATGATATTACTATTAAAGGAATTGAAGATTGCTCTGACCTTGCTCCACTTCATAATCCGGCAAACCTCAAGGGAATTTATGCTATGAAGATGCTGCTCCCTGCAGTGCCACAGGTTGGGGTTTTTGATACCTCTTTTCATCAGACAATGCCTGATTATTCATTCATGTATGCCCTGCCTTATTCTTTATATAAAAAATATGGGATCAGGCGTTATGGCTTTCATGGAACAAGTCATGGCTATGTTGCCAAAAAAGCATGCGAAATTTTGAATGTAGATTATAATACTCAAAAAATTATTACTTGTCATTTAGGCAATGGTGCGTCAATTACAGCTATCAAAAACGGTAAATCAATGGATACGTCAATGGGGCTGACACCCGTTGAAGGTCTTATTATGGGTACCAGGTCAGGGGACATTGATGCCGGGGTACTTACATTGATTATGGAAAAGGAAGAAATAGATTATTCTTCACTGAATACACTTTTAAATAAACATAGCGGCATATTAGGAATCTCGGGGATATCTTCCGATATGAGAGAGGTTGAATCAGCTGCTGCAGAGGGTGATGAGCGTGCTGCCCTGTCACTTAAAATGTATAATTATCGTGTTAAAAAATATATCGGAGCTTATGCTGCAGCTATAGGTGGAGTCGATATTCTTATATTTACCGGGGGAATAGGAGAGAACGGGTCAGAGACACGGGAAAATATCTGTAAAGACCTTGAGTTTCTTGGTATTGAATTCGATAAACAAATAAATGATGGAGCCCGTGGCAAGGAATTAATTATAAGTAAGAAAGAATCACGTGTTACTGTAATGATTGTCCCGACAAATGAAGAATTTGTTATTGCATCAGATACCCGCGATATCGTAGAGCATCGTACAGTTTAAAAACTTACAATAAAAATGTAATTCAATGGTGTTAAAGAACCTAAATGACCTGAAACGTATCGTTGAAGGAGGACCCAGGAAAAAGCTCGTTCTGGCAGCAGCACAGGATCAACATTCATTGGGCGCTGTTGTCAGAGCATGGAAAGACAATATTATTGAACCAATTTTTATTGGTGATAAAGAAGGTATACAGAATATTTGTGTGTCAAATAATTACGATATTACCGGTCTCAGGATAATTCATGAACCCGACACGGAAATGTCAGTCGAAATGGCTGTAAGAATGGCCAGCAGCAAACAGGCCGATATTTTAATGAAGGGAATGGTTGGATCCTCAATCCTGCTTAAATGCGTACTTAATAAGGAATGGGGATTGAGAACAGGTAATTTGCTCTCCCATTTTGCTCTTTTCGAGGTTGATACATATCATAAAGTGATCGCTGTTACCGACGTGGCTATGAATATTGCTCCAAACCTGCAGGAAAAGATAGCTATTGTCAACAATTCCGTTGCATGCCTGAACAGACTTGGGTATATTATGCCAAAAGTTGCAGTTTTGGGTGCTGTTGAAATGGTCAACGAGAATATGGAGGCTACCCTCCATGCCGCCCTGCTGTCAAAAATGAATCAACGAGATCAGATAAAAAATTGTATCATCGACGGTCCTCTTGCATTCGATAATGCCATCAGCCTGGAAAGTGCAAAGCATAAAGGAATCAGAAGCGAGGTTGCCGGCGATACTGATCTATTATTGATGCCTGACATTGAAGTTGGAAATGTTTTATATAAATCACTTGTTTTCTTTGCAAAAGCTAAAGTTGCTTCAATAATACTTGGAGCCATGGTCCCAATCGTCCTGACATCCAGATCCGATTCAGAACAGGCAAAATATGATAGCATACTCCTGTCTGCAGCAGCATGCAAATAATAAGATTATGATCAGAACTCTTGACCAGATGGAGGAAAAGGTGCTGGCGCTTAAAAAGAAGTACCGGGTTGCTGTAGCATGGGCACAGGATACAAACACCATCGGAGCTATTTATAGGGCTGTAAATAAAGGATTTATTGAAGCTATAATGATAGGAAAATCTTCCGAAATCATTAAAACATGCAAAGCTGAGGGTGTCGATGAAAAACTCTTCAAAATTATTGACGTAGATAATGAAAACCGCGCCTCTCTTGAAGCTGTAAGAATGTCAAAAAATGGTGAGGCCGATATTGTAATGAAAGGCCTGATAGGAACTGATAAGTTTCTCAAGGCAGTAATGGATAAGGAAAATGGCTTAATGGTTCCAAACGCAGTCCTGAGCTATGTGGGCGCCATGGAAATACCATCATATCATAAACTTCTGTTTATTACTGATCCGGCTGTAATTCCTTTTCCTGACCTTGATCAGAAGATTGCAATGGCCGGATATGCAATTGAAATGGCACGCAAGTTTGGAGTTGAAAAACCTAAGCTTGCACTTATTGGAACTTCTGAAAAAATGAGCCGGCATTTTGAAAACTCTGTCGATTACGCAATAATGTGCAAGATGGCCGACCGCGATCAGATTAAAAACTGCGTTATGGATGGTCCTCTTGATATCTTCCTTGCATGCGATAAAAAGAGTATTGAAATAAAAGGAGTGGAAACACCAGTTAACGGCGAAGCAGACATCTTGCTCTTTCCTTCTCTTGAATCATGCAATCCGTTTTACAAGGGATTAATGCTTTTTGCAAATGGTGAGTTGGCAGGACTGATCAGGGGAACAGAAAAACCTGTTATTGTAATGTCAAGAAGCGAAAGTGAGAAATCCAAGTATTACTGCATCGTACTATCTTGTCTGATGGCATAATTATATTATTGTCAGATTAATACAAATTGTAATACCATTTTAATTTATGGCAAAACGACTAATTCTGGCAATCAATCCAGGATCAACATCCACTAAATTTTCTCTTTACGAAGAAGAAAAACTGATTTTTGAAAAATCACTGAGCCATTTACCTGAAGATCTTTCAGGATTTGATAAAATAACAGATCAGTTTCATTTCAGGAAAGACCTTATAATGAATGAACTGTTAGGAAGAAAAACAGATTTTGCCGGAATTGCTGCTGTTGTAGGCAGGGGCGGTTTGGTAAAATCCATAGAATCAGGCATATACAAGGTTAATCAAAACATGAAGGATGATTTAAAAGCCGGGCTTTCAGGTCAGCATGCCAGTAACCTGGGTGGACTTATTGCAGATGATATTGCTTCTTCTTTACCTGAAGCAACTGCATACATTGTTGATCCTGTTGTTGTGGATGAACTTCAATCTATTGCCAGAATATCAGGGCACCCCGAGATTGAAAGGAAATCTATTTTTCATGCCCTTAATCAGAAGGCTGTTGCACGGGTTTATGCCGCCTCAATTGGCAGAGAATATGAAGATTTAAGCCTTGTTATTGCCCATATGGGTGGTGGGGTGAGTATCGGAGCGCATAAAAACGGCAGGGTGATTGATGTTAATAATGCCCTTAACGGCGATGGTCCTTTTTCTCCTGAACGTTCCGGTGGCTTGCCATCCGGTCAGTTGGTTGATCTTTGCTTCAGTGGAAAATTCTCATATTCTGAACTTAAGTTTATGATTACCGGAAAAGGAGGCATGGTTGCATACCTTGGTACTAATAGCTTTAAGGAGGTTTGTAAAATGGCAGAAAACGGAGACCAGAAAGCTTTGCTGATCAGAAATGCCGCTTCTTACCAGATTGGAAAAGAGATAGGAGCAATGGCCGCTGTTTTAAATGGACATGTGGATGCAATAATCCTGACCGGCGGAATGGCATATCAGGAGACAAATATCAAGAGCATCAGATCGATGGTTGATTTTATTGCAGATGTCGTTGTCTATCCGGGTGAAGATGAGATGAAAGCACTGGCTTTTAATGGCTTACTTGCCCTGGATGGGAAAATAGAGATCAAAACCTACTACTGAAAGTGTTGAAGCTGAGTTTATGGATTATTAACGGCCACAGGTATTATTTTCCCGTTAATAAATTTATGCCCTTTTAGAGCAAAATCGGAAATAAATTCAGCCATATTTTTTGCATCAACAGGAGCTTTATAGCCAGGAAAAGCTTCCTCAAGCATCTCTGTCTGTACAGAGCCCAGAGCCAGACAGTTCACACTGATACCTGATTCCATGAATTCCGCAGCTATACACTCTGAAAGACAAGCCAGTGCGGCTTTTGATGCACTGTAATAAGAGAGTCCTTTATACTTTGCACTACCCTGAAAACCTCCCATGCTGGAAATATTTACAATATGAGATCCTTTTGACATTAAAGGTTTAACTATCCGTATAACTGAAGCAGGTCCAAAGAAGTTTGTTTCCATCATCAATCTCGCTTCATTATTTTCAGTATCCATAAATCCTTTCGCAAACAGCAGGCCTGCCATATTTATAAGAATGTCAACTTTCTTAAAATGGCTGTAAACAGCACCTCTGAACGATTCGAACTGTGTATCAAAAACTGAAAGGTCTAAAGGCAGAGTATGGACATTTTTAAACCGGGTTGAAAGACTTTTCAGAGCCTTTTCATCCCTCCCGGTCACAAGAATCTGGTTTCTATTATCTTGCGCAAGATAAAGAACAACTTCTTTTCCAATGCCACGGGTTCCACCATTAACTATAATATTCATTTTAATTATTTATTGCTGAATTCAATTGTCATGTGCAAAATTATCTCTACTAAGATATTAATTTATTACTTCTTGTGGTGAACTATACCATGGGTTTTTCCTGTACCATTATTCGGCACGGCTATTCCTGTTAACTCAGTTTATAAAATATTAATTAATTCACTCTTATTACGTATCATTTGTTAACATAATAGCGTATATTCGCGACAATTTATTTTATATCAAGCTAAATATTTAACAGAATTAAATAACCTGAAGATGTTCGATAAAAAAGTATCAATAATAGGATGCGGAAACATAGGGTTATCATTATTGCAGGGACTACTAAAAGATAAGACTATTCCTGCAAATAATATTACCGCAACCAGAAGAAATATTCAAGAGTTGGCCCACCTGAAAGAATATGGAGTCAGGTTAACTACCGATAACATAAGTGCAGTTGAAGAATCTGATCTTATTTTAGTTGCGGTAAAACCTTATAATATTGTAAATATTCTCGAAGAGATTAAGGATTACCTGAATCCAACGAGACACATTCTGATATCGGTAACTGCCGGGGTTACTTTCAGTCAGATTCAGGATGTAGTCAGGACTTCAGTTCCTATATTCAGGGCAATGCCTAATATATCTGCCAGTGTTGGAAAATCAGTTTCGTGTATCTGCCATAATGGAGCTAACACCAAAGATATCGAATCTGTAAAATACTTATTTGATATTATAGGTACCACCATGACTATCGATGAAGAATTGATGGAATCGGCAACTATATTAGGTGCTTGTGGAATTGCTTATGTACTGAGGTTTATCAGGGCAATGATTCAAGGTGGTATTCAAATCGGGTTTGACGCAAGAACTGCAAGTGCCATTGTAAATCAAACAGTTAAAGGAGCAGCTGAACTATTAATAGAACGGAAAAAACATCCTGAATATGAGATTGATAAGGTGACTACCCCTAAAGGATGTACGATAGTAGGATTAAATGAAATGGAGCATAATGGATTTAGTTCATCATTGATAAAAGGAATTGTTGCTTCGTATGAAAAAATTGAAAAATAAGTCTCTCCTTACTAACGTCTCAAAACATTCATATAATTTCATTATACGGGTTTGCCGGTAAGATTAATCTATCCACGGAAAAGATTTTTTACAATGTATATTAATAAGTGAGATTTTTTCGTTTATTTGTATCCTTCACATGTTAAGATACAAATTTGGAAATATGATCCTCAATTATACCGGTTCTCTATTCAGGCGACAATCACGAAATACATTTTTTACAATTCTGCTTTTATTTGCATCAGTTTCAATAATTTCGGGTCAGAAAAGCAGGGAAGAACCGCCTCCTTTCAGGGATAGGTTATTCTTTGGCGGAAATTTTGGATTGCAGTTCGGAACTATTACCGATATTCAGGTCTCTCCGGTTATTGGATTATGGATATTGCCCCGCTTGGCTGTTGCAGTTGGACCTGACTATAGATTTTATAAATACTTGTCATTAAGGACATTAACTTAATTATTCCTGTGGGAGTTCATATTGGTGTTTTTCTTCATTTGGAAGATGAGCTGCTTAGCCTCCAATCTTCCTTTTGGAATGCTCCAGTAACTTCTGAACGGTTTTATATTAACACCATTCTTGCCGGTGGAGGGATAAGTCAGCAGATAGGTAGGCGATCTTCACTGAATATCATGGTTTTATGGGCTTTAAATGAATCAGTATATGATGTTTACAGTAATCCGGAAATAAGAGTCAGTTTTAATTTTTAACTGTTTTATGCCAATTTCCCAAATTGGCCGGATCTATTTTGGACTAAAGTCCACAAATATCTCATTAATTTTTACTGATACTCATTTTAAATTATATTTGAACCGTTTTTTTTAAAAATGAAATTGAGATGAAGATTGAAAATAATAAAATGGTTTCTCTGATTTATGAATTGAGGGAGAGTGATTCAGAAGGGAGGATAATTGAAGCTCTGGATGAGAATAGACCTCTTTCATTTATCTTTGGTTCCGGCAGATTGCTTCCGGTTTTTGAATCAAACATCAGTTTATTAAATAAGGGAGATCTCTTCAGGTTCACCCTGAATTCCGAAATGGCTTATGGAGAAAAAAGGGAAGAAATGATTATCAACGTTCCTGTTGCTGTTTTTGAAACAGATGGAAAAATCAATGAAGACATTTGCAGGGTAGGGAACGAAGTCCCAATGATAAATGAAATAACAGACACTTACGTTAAAATGGATTTCAACCACCCGATGGCTGACATTGATCTCTTCTTTTCGGGTAAGATAATTGATGTTAGGGATGCTTCAGTTGAAGAAATTGCCGGGATTAATCAATCATGTTCTTCCTGTGGCAGTAATAGCGAAAAGGGTTGCTCAGGTTCTTGTGGTTAACCTGGTCATCCGGATATAATTTTAAATTTTAAGAGTTTCTCCTTCTGATTTTGCGATTATCACCGCACAGCAGGTGTCACCGTAAACATTAATGGTGGTCCGGAACATATCCAGGATACGATCCACAGCGAGTATAAGACCAATACCCTCAAGAGGAAGGCCTACGGCATTCAGAACGACGGTCATCATAACCAATCCTGCCATCGGAATACCTGCAGCTCCTATTGCTGCAAGCAGGGCTGTGAAGACAACAATTATCTGTTGTCCGAAAGAAAGATCAATTCCATAGGCTTGGGCAATAAATATTACAGCAACACATTCATAGAGTGCAGTACCGTTCATATTAACAGTTGCACCCAGAGGTAGAGTGAAGCTTGCTATTTTATTTGAAACACCATCTTCAAACTCAACAGCCTTCATCGTCAGAGGAAGAGTTGCATTAGACGACGATGTTGAAAAGGCTGTTAACAGAGGTGTTGTCATGTTTTTCAGATGTTTTATCGGATTTGCCCTCCCTAGCAGCTTTACCGACAGAGGAAGCGTGATAAAGCCATGAATAAACAAACCAAGTAAAACTGTTATGAAGTAAAGTCCTAACCTGCTGATAACTTCACTGATCTCATTTCCCATCTGAACCTGCTGGGCTATTACCTTGGCAGTAATACTGAATATACCCAAAGGGGTAAACCTGATGATAAATAGGGTGATTTTCATTATAACATCAAGTGCCGAATTAAAAAAGTCAGTTATCAGAATACGTGGTTTTTCATTTATTTTCGTAATAAAAAAGCCGAATAGTATGGCAAAGAATATTATAGAAAGCATTTGTCCCTGCATCAGGGCTTCAAATATGTTGGAAGGAATGATCTTAATAAGCGTAGTGCCAAAATTATCTGAAACTGAGGATATATCTCCAACAGGTACATTAAATCCCAATTCAGCTCCAACTCCCGGTTTGATTATTCTTACAAGTATTAATCCTGTAATAATTGCTATTAAAGTTGAAATAATATAATAGCCCATTGTTTTTAAACCAAGACGACCAAGATTATCTGCATTCCCCACACTTGCAACTCCGGTTGTTATCGAGCAGAGAATCAGAGGGATGATTATCATATTCAGGGCACGGAGAAAAATTACACCGATCCAATTAGTATAATTTGTTGCAGCAGGAAAAAAATATCCGAAAAATCCACCTGCAATAAGGGTTATTATGATTTGGAAATGAAGCGGGATTGAAAATCTTGGTCTGGTCATACAATAAATATTTTATCCTGATAAAGAAAATTAATCTTTTGGATAATTCCTGCTGAATCAAAAATTATTTTATTGCAGGTTAAGAAAAATTAAACCTCCCCAGGATTGAATATTTGACCAGGAGTAATAGGACAGGCCGGAATTTTTAATTTTTAAAGTATTTTCTTTCCAACTGTGATTTTCAACATTGCAGAAAACTATCTCTTTCATTACAATCATACAATTTACTGAAGTTTACATTTGTAAATAAGAATAATTCACAATATTAATTACATATGTAATCAATTTTCTGACATAATCAGGTTACGAAATTAAATATTTAATGGTTATCTTTATTTATATATTTAAAAAGCAGTGAATCAGCAATATAAATATAATTATTTGAAGTAAATATCAGCTATACTTGTTCATAATAGTGTGTCTGTGACCGAAAATTCTTAGAAAACTAAATTAAAACACTATATACTATATCATTATGGGTCTAAACTATTATAAAACTTCAAGTATGTTACAAATATAATTGTCAGTAGATCAATATTTTATATATTAAATTTGAATTATCCAAAATAACAATAAATCAGAAGATTACAAATGTGATTACATATAATTACAAATGGCAAGTATTTATTATTTACATTTGTAATATTAAATATTTTTAAGATGAAAGAACGATTACTTGAATTTCTAAAAGCTGAAAACAAATCTTCAGCTCAGTTAGCAGAAGAAATAGGTGTTCAGGCTTCCGGTATCTCCCACATACTTTCAGGAAGGAACAATCCAAGTCTCGATTTTGTACTGAAAATGCTTGAAAAATATCAATTCCTATCAACAGATTGGTTATTGTTTGGGAAAGGATCTATGTATAAAGACATTAAAATGCAGTCTATTTTTTATGAAAACGATGTTTTAAGCCGGAAGGACAATATGATTCTACCTGATAATGAGCCGGTGAAATCAGAAATTGAGTTTCAGCAGGTTAAAAATGATGAACAGTCCAGGATTTCAACAGTTCCGACTAAGAATAAAACCTCAGAAGTTGAGAAAATTGTCTGGTTTTACGATAATAACAGCTTTGAGGAGTACTTCCCCCGAAGGTGATGCCAGGATTTAATTATCTTTGTGATAAACCCACAATAGATGGCAAAGCGTATTGAGGATCTTAAAGTAATTGGAAATAAGCGCCTTAATAATGATTTTTTTGTTCTTGAACTTTCAGGGAATGATAAAATTCCTGATTTTAAGCCTGGTCAGTTTGCGCAGGTAAGGGTTGATGGGAGCCCAGAAACATTTCTACGACGTCCCATTTCAATACATGATGTTGATTACGAAAGAAATACATTTAAGCTTCTGATTCAGATTGCAGGTAAAGGAACAGGAGCCCTTTCAAAACTCAGAAATGGTGATTTTCTCAATCTTATTTATCCTCTTGGTAACTCGTTCGGTTTACCTGTCGAAAACGAAAGAGTTCTTCTCGTAGGAGGTGGTTGTGGTGTAGCCCCATTATTGTTTCTTGGAAAATATTTAAGATCAAATGGTTACATACCTGACATCCTTCTTGGGTTCAGGAATAGCGAACAAATAATTGAGTTTGAAGAGTACCTTAAAATTGGGAACGTCTTCCTTACAACTGAAGATGGTTCAAAAGGAGAAAAAGGGTATGTCACTAACCATTCTATATTATTAACCGGCAGATATAAAAGAATCTATTGCTGCGGACCTGATTCCATGATGAGGGCAATAGCCGGTTACTGCAAAAAAAACAATATCGCCTGTGAAGTGTCGCTCGAAAACCTCATGGCATGCGGTATTGGTGTCTGTCTTTGCTGCATCATTGATACTATTAAAGGTAATCTTTGCACCTGCATCGATGGACCGGTTTTCAATATAAATGAATTGAAATGGTGAACCTGGGCTTTTCTATTGGTGATTTGCATTTTAAAAACCCGGTGCTGACAGCTTCTGGTACCTTTGGATATGGATCTGAATTTGATGATTTTTTAGATGTTTCAAGGTTGGGTGGAATAGTTGTTAAGGGAACAACCATTGAACCAAGAGAAGGCAATCTGTATCCCCGGATGGCTGAAACTGCTTCAGGCATGCTGAATGCTGTGGGTTTACAGAATAAGGGGATTGATTACTTTGAAAAAAATATCTATCCACGCATCTCCGGTTATAATACCAACATAATCGTAAATATTAATGGTAGCTATATTGATGATTATGTTGCTCTTGCCGAAAGAATTAACAGGCTTGAAAAAATTCCTGCCATAGAGCTTAACATATCATGTCCCAATGTAAAAATGGGAGGGATGGCATTTGGAACCAATCTCGATTCAGCACGTGAAGTAACAAGGGCGGTAAGGGCTGTCTATGCTAAAAAACTAATTGTTAAATTATCTCCTAATGTTACAAATGTTGTTGATTTTGCAAAGGTAGTTGAAGAAGAAGGAGCCGATTCAATCTCCCTGATAAATACTTTGCTTGGAATGTTGGTTGATGTTGAAAAAATGAGACCGGCTCTATCTACAATAACCGGCGGGCTGTCGGGACCAGCGATTAAACCAATAGCACTAAGAATGGTATGGCAGGTTGCAAAAACAGTGAGAATACCGGTCATCGGTATTGGAGGAATTATGACTACCTCTGATGCATTGGAATTCTTTCTTGCCGGTGCAAGTGCGGTTCAGATAGGAACAGCTTCATTTATTGATCCGCAGGCTCCGGTAAAAATATTGGAGGGCATTGAGAATTATCTTATCAAGAAAGGATTTTCCGATATTAAGGAAATAATCGGTTACATTAATCGGACAACCTGAATAAAATCAGGATTCTGATTATTCAATATTCATAATCCAAATTTAAAAACATTTTATTATTCATCATTAAAATATCTATTTTTTCCTATAAATTTGTAAGAATTTAAAAACATATTGTTTCAATCTATTAATCAATCACTATAGAAATGTCAGAAAATTTACAAATTGATAATCTTGATAAAAAGATTCTCGATATCATTACTAAAAATGCAAGGATCCCATACCTTGAAGTTGCCAGGGAATGTGGTGTTTCAGGTGCTGCAATACATCAACGTGTTCAGAGGCTTATCCGGATAGGCGTTATCAGAGGATCTGAATTTAAAGTCGATCCGGTTATGGTTGGCTTTAAAACCTGTGCTTATATTGGTATCTTTCTCGACCATCCCGGCCATTTTCGGGAAGTTGTAACAAAATTCAGGGATATTCCTGAAATCATTGAATGTCATTACACAACAGGTAATTATTCGTTATTTATAAAAGTATATACACGTGATAATGAACATCTTAGAATGATTCTTACTGATACGATTCAGAATATTTCAGGCATCGTACGCACAGAAACTTTAATCTCCCTTGAGGAATCAATAAACAGGCAGATACCTGTTCTTTCAAGATAGATAATATAGAATTATTAAGTATTTACATCCCCCCAACTTATTTAATCAAATAAATGGGACAACAATCTGGAAAAATTGTTGCATTTTTTTGCATTAAATTAAATTTATCATACATTTGCACTCGCAAAAACAGAGAGGATTCAGTAGCTCAGCTGGTAGAGCACATCCCTTTTAAGGATGGGGTCCTGGGTTCGAGCCCCAGCTGGATCACAAAGAAGGAAAGCAGTTGCTTTTCTTTTTTGTTTTAACGACCTTAGTTTGTTGAAAATCAATTCCTTTTTTTGACACTTGGTTAGGGAAATAATTTCTATCCGGATTTTATAAATCACAATAATTTGTTTAAATTTCATTTTTAATCTGCTATTTTAGCATTGACAATTGTCTGAAATGAAAGGGAAATCATGAACAATCTTTTTAAAGGCAAAGTTGTAATTGTAACCGGAGCATCTTCAGGAATAGGAGAAGCAATTTCACGTGAATTTGCCAGAAATGGCAGCAAAGTCGTTCTGGCCGCCAGGTCTGAAGAAAAGCTTTCTCAGATCGTAAATGAGATAAAAGCTGATAAATGCGATGCCACTTTTATTAAAACTGATGTAAGCATTGAATCGGATTGTAAGCGGCTTATTGAAAAAACAGTTGAGAAATACGGTGGTATCGATATCCTGATAAACAATGCGGGAGTATCCATGAGAGCTTCATTCCTTGATGTTGATCTAAAAGTACTTCATCGCTTAATGGATGTAAATTTTTGGGGAACAGTTTATTGTACAAAATATGCGTTGCCATTTCTGATTGAACGAAAAGGTTCTCTGGTTGGTGTATCATCAGTTGCAGGATTTCATGGATTACCCGGACGAACAGGCTACTCAGCTTCAAAATTTGCCATGCATGGCTTTTTGGAAACGATCAGGATCGAAAATCTGAAAAATGGATTACATGTAATGATAATCGCTCCCGGATTTACCTCCACCGAGATCAGAAAACATGCTCTTACAGAAAATGGACTGGAACAGGGTGAGTCACCAAGGGATGAGCGTAAGTTGATGTCGCCCGGTTATGTCGCAAAATGGGTACTTAAAGGTATCAGGAAGAAAAAGAGAAATAAGTTGCTAACCTGGGATGGAAGACTTACTGCTCTTTTCCAAAGAATTGTACCTGAATTTGTTGATTGGGTTTATTATAACGAAATGTCAAAAGAGCCCAAATCACCTATAAAATAGCCATAGTACAAAGAGATTAATGATGGCAGACTCACAAAAAATAAATAGAGGTTACCGTGCATTACTTCAGGCAGCAAAAAATACGGTAGCTTCTGAAGATAATGTTAAGATCAGAAGAGCGCTTGATCTTGCAGTGGAAGCCTGTGGTGATAAAACTATCCTTACCGGCGAACCTGAAATCCTTCACGCTCTCTCCGTTGCCAGGATCATAGCCGGGGAAATGGGGCTTGGACTAACTTCAATTATCACGGCATTATTGCATGATTCCTATAATAATGTGAACCCTCCTCCAAAAGAACTTGAAAAGGAGTTCGGGAAAAAAACTGTTGAAATTCTGAACGGCTTTACGCGAATTACCAGCATCGATTCAATGCAATCTTCTTATCAGGCCGAGAATTTCCGCAAATTACTTTTAAGTCTTGCTGATGATGTCAGAGTCATTCTTATCAAGCTTGTTGAACGACTTGAGTATATGCGTAACCTTGATAAGGCACCGGAGAAGGAGAGGTTACCCCTGGCCTCAGAAACCTATTTCCTTTATGCTCCGCTGGCCCACAGACTTGGCTTTTATAACATCAAGTCGGAAATGGAAGACCTTGCTGCTAAATATCTGGAGCCTGAACAATATAATTATGTCAATTGCCGTCTGAAGCAAACCACAGCATCGAGGAATAAACTGATACGTGACTTCTCAATTCCTTTGAAGGAAAAACTGGAAAAGCAAGGTTTTAAGTTCACTATCAAAAGTCGAACAAAATCAATACATTCCATAATGCTGAAAATGAAGAAGCAGGGAGTGGAATTTGAGGAAGTATATGACCTTTTTGCAGTAAGGATAATCATTGAAAGCGAAAGTGAAAATGAAAAATCTGAATGCTGGAGAGCATATTCTATAGTAACAGATCTATATCAACCCAATCCAAGCAGGATGAGAGACTGGATCTCTGTCCCTAAATCAAACGGGTATGAGTCTCTTCATACAACAGTTGTGGGGCCCAGAGGAAAGTGGGTTGAAGTGCAGATCAGATCATTCAGAATGGATGAAATAGCTGAAAAGGGGTTGGCTGCACACTTCAAATATAAGGGAATGAAAGGAGAAGGAGGACTAGACACCTGGCTATCCAAAATGCGGGAAATACTTGAATCATCTGAAAAAGAGGATAATGCATTTATCGGTCAGGTGAGGTCCGGATTATACACCGACGAGGTTTTCGTATTTACTCCAAAAGGCGATCTGCGCCAGTTACCTGCCGGAGCAACAGTTCTCGATTTTGCCTTCGATATTCATACCGACGTTGGAGCCTCATGTGTCGGAGGTAAGGTAAATGGAAAGAATGTAACGATAAGGCATGTCTTGCATAATGGTGATCATGTATCCATCATCAGGTCAAAAAATCAGAAGCCAAAGCAGGATTGGTTGTCGTTTGTGATTACGACAAAAGCAAAAACTAAGATTAAGCAGGTTCTGAATGAAGAGAAGACCAAGGCAGCTGCCGAAGGAAAGGAAATACTGATGCGGCGGCTGAAGAACTGGAAAATAGTTTACGGTGATACCGCGATACAAAAACTGCTCAATTCTTACAACCTTAAAACTGCACAGGATCTCTATTATCTTATTGCAACCGAGAAGATTGAACTCCTTCATATAAAAGATGTTTTATTAAAGGATGAATCAATTGAATCGTCTAGTCCGGCTACTATGGTCCCGGAAAAAGAAGCAAAAGAACCATCTGATTCTCAATATTCTGATTACCTGATTATTGAAGATAGAGTAGAGGGTCTTGATTATAAATTGGCCAAATGCTGCAATCCGGTATTCGGGTATAGCGTTTTTGGTTTCGTCACAATTTTGGACGGAATAAAAATCCACAGGACAAATTGCCCTAATGCGCATAATATGATGATCAGGTATCCATACAGGGTGATTGCTGTCCGCTGGTCGAAATCAAAGAACAGCCCATTTACCATTTTCAAATAAAATAGGAAGAGATTCAATTTTCTCCAGTTCTTCTAATTTAAACATTACATGAGGTAATGCCTGTAAGTGATTTATATTTTTATGTTTATTAACAGTATTTGAAGACATAATTATAAAAATCCCTGGTTCAACATAGTTTCTTAAAGCAGGCGATTCACAAATTACGGGAACATTTGATGGTATATATTCCATTATTTCATTAAAAACACCCAACAAATGATCATCCCAAACCTTTGCAAAGTATACTTTATGAGCACCTGAATGAAGCATGCGGGATGTGTCCTTTGAAGTATCCCTGTTAGTCTCCTCATAAATTGAATATCCTTTTTTTTCAGATATGGAAATCAAACCTGTTGTAGTCTCATGAAAGTGCGGACTTATCTTTATCGCAGTAATCTTAAGACAGGGGAATTGCCTGATTATTTTGCAAGCTATTAAGGTTTTCCCTGATTTGGTCCCTGTTCCGGCTATAAGTAGAAGATTTGGGATAATCATAATCACAAAGCTTTTTAAATAATCAGATGTTTAGATGATCAAAAAACCGGCATTTAGCCGGTTTAGGTATTATTTATCAGAATAACTGTTATTCTTTAGTTAATGCCAATATCATCTGAATGATCTTCTCGTTTTCCGATTCCGGAATTTTACCAACATACAAAGCCCTGCAAATCCGATTTTTATCTAATATTACCACAGTATAATTATCTTTTGACAAACCCCATAGATTCAGTAGTGTCCAATTATAATCAAAAAGAATTGTGGTACCGAATTTTTTCGACTTTTTACCAGCTATCATACGTATCAGGAAATCGGGTTTCCACGTGGACTTGCAGTCAGCAATACCAAAACCCTGAAACAAATCCCTGCTGATTCGTTTGTCAATATCAACAGCTTTATTAACGGTCTCGTTAAATGGTTCATTCAATTCAGATTCATCAGGATCAACATAATTGACCTGAATCACTTTTCCAGCCCAGGACTCCATAGTAAATTCTTTTTTATCAGCATCAGTAAACATCCAATCCGGAGCTTTCATCCCAACAGCAAGTTTGACATTCTGTTGTCCGAAGATTCCGGTCAAAGAAAATAAACTGAAAACGAGAGTAATGATCATTTTTTTCATAAGTCGGCTTTTAAAATTTATTGCGAAATATATGAATTTTTTATCATTATTTAATTTTCATGGTTTTTATCATTTATCCCGGCAACAATATTACTTTTGCGGTCTAATTGATTTATATGCAATTAATAAGAAATATAGCGATCATTGCACATGTGGATCATGGGAAAACTACTCTGGTTGACAGGATTATACAGGAATGCCAGGTGCTTGATCAGAGGAAGGAAGCGGGTGATCTTATTCTTGATAGTAACGATCTTGAGAGGGAAAGAGGGATAACAATCCTCTCAAAAAACGTCTCAGCAAATTATAAAGGTGTTAAAATTAACATTATTGATACTCCGGGTCATGCTGATTTTGGAGGTGAGGTTGAGAGGGTTCTTAAGATGGCAGATGGTGTTTTGTTACTTGTTGATGCTCTTGAGGGACCAATGCCACAGACAAGGTTTGTACTAGGAAAAGCAATAGCTCTGGGACTAAAACCGATTGTTGTTGTCAATAAGGTCGATAAAGATAACTGCAGACCCGATGAAGTTCAGCAGGATATTTACGAACTAATGTTTAACCTGGATGCTTCGGATGACCAACTTGATTTTGAAACAGTTTTCGGATCGTCGAAATACGGATGGATGAGTAGTGACTGGAAAAAGCCGGAAACCGATATAAAGTACCTCCTTGACACGATTCTTAAGGAAATACCTGGACCGCCGTATATTACAGGAACAGCTCAGATGCAGGTTGCTTCACTCGATTTTTCGAACTATGTTGGAAGAATAGCTATCGGCCGTGTATTCAGAGGCGACATTATGACCGGTGTTGACTATACCTTGTGCAAGAGGGATGGTAAAGTTAAGAAAGTAAGGGTTAAAGAACTTTATGTCTTTGAAGGACTGGGAAGAGTTAAAACTGAAAGTGTCAGATGCGGTGATCTCTGTGCTGTTATCGGACTGGAGGATTTCGAAATAGGGGATACCCTGGCCGATCTGCTTGCTCCTGAAGCGTTGCAGAGAATCGAAGTGGATGAACCTACCATGAGTATGGTTTTTACCATCAATAACTCACCTTTGTTCGGCAAGGAAGGCAAGTTTGTTACTTCACGTCATCTCAGGACAAGGTTGATGAGAGAGACAGAAAAAAATCTTGCTCTTAAAGTTGAAGATACAAAATCAGAAGATACTTTCAATGTCTATGGCCGTGGGATACTTCATCTTTCGATACTGATAGAGACTATGCGACGCGAAGGATATGAATTCCAGGTAGGTAAACCAAAGGTTATATTGAAAGATATAAATGGATTAAAATCAGAACCTTATGAGACTTTAACAATTGATGTACCACCTGATTTTTCAGGTAAAGCTATTGAACTTATTACCCAGAGGAAAGGTGAAATGATTGTTATTGAACCCAAGGGAGACCTGACTCATATTGAGTTTGATATTCCATCAAGAGGACTGATCGGATTAAGAAACAACATGCTTACAGCCACATCAGGTGAGGCAGTAATGCATCACCGGTTCAGAGCATATGATAAATATAAAGGTGATGATCTGTTACCGAAACAAAATGGTTCATTGGTTTCCCTCGATCAGGGTATGGCAACCGGCCATGCAATTGACAGACTTCAGGACAGAGGCAGATTCTTTATTGATCCGGGAGAACAAGTTTATAAGGGTCAGGTAATCGGAGAATATACGAGGCTTGGTGACCTTGAGGTAAATATTGTTAAAGGGAAAAAACTTACAAATATGAGAGCCTCAGGGTCAGATGACAGTCTGAGGATACAACCCAAACTGAAATTCTCACTTGAGGAATCGATGGAGCAGATAAAAGATGACGAATATCTTGAAGTTACTCCTTTAAATCTGAGAATGAGAAAGATTCCTGTTCAGAGGAATTACTAGATAATCATTAATATGAGAATTAAGAACCGAGCCCCGATGCATCGGGGCGAGTTTGCCTTCGGACTTCGGCCGGCATAGTCGGCTACGTCCAACGAAGTCGGCGAGCCCTTCGGGGTTCATAATACCATTAAAAACAATTATATTATGATGAATAAAAAATTCCTTTTTTTTATGATTATTGCAATATCAATAATGTCATTAGGATACGGACAGGAGATAAATTTTGCAAAGTATGGAATTGAGACTAAGGATAGCCATATTCCTCGGGGATTAAAGGTAGGAGACAAGGCACCTGAATTTACAGGATATGATCAGAAGGGGAAAATGGTGGAATCGAAAAAACTACTCGAAAAGGGCCCAATGGTACTATTCTTTTACAGAGGTAAATGGTGTCCTGTTTGCAGCAGGTATTTAAATAATTATCAGGACTCTCTCAATCTCATTACAGATCAGGGTGTTAATTTTCTGGCTATAACCCCAGAATCAATTGAAAACGTTGAGCAGACTGTAAAGTTTCATAATATTTCATTTACAGTCATTTATGATTGTCAGGAGAAAATTATGAAGGATTATGATGTTATGTTCAATGTAACAAAAGCATATCAGGATAAGATATTTACTAGTCTTTCAACGGATATTGCCAAAAATAATGGGAGGGATGCTGCCCGTCTGCCGGTTCCGGCTACTTATATAATTAATAAGGATGGAATTATAGTAGCTATCCAGTTTGACCCCAACTACCAGAACAGGGCTTCTATAAAGTGGATAATCAGAAATCTTGGAAAGGCATTTTAAAAACACCTTCTTTTGTTGCACTAACTGTCGAATATTAAAGAATTAATTGTCATTCAGGAAATCATTTAACGGTTTCATAGCTTTAATAACATTCATGATATGATTAAAATACTTATCACTCAGAACGAATTCATTAGTAACTTCATTTACAACCAGATAACTTTTAAATCTAAGTAGATCAATATTTGGATGATCTGTGTGGTAGCCTTTTGGAGCCTTTTTAAGTTTTTCTCCATCAATTTTTCTGAAATATTTTATAAAATCTTTATTATTGATGATTCTAATAAGTTTCTGAGGCTCTTCATCAATCTTTTCCCTGATTGCAGACAGCCATGGAGTGGGAGGCATATAAGCGCCACCGGCAATTATACTTTTCCCAGGCTCAATATGAATATAGTAACCTGCAAATTTATCCCCGTTCTTTTTTCCACCTTTTACAATAAAAGCACCAAGATGAGTTTTGTATGGCGACTTATCATTAGAGAAGCGGATATCGCGGTTAATCCTGTAAACACAGCTTTTAACTTCAAGTCCTTTCATAATGGGCTCAAAATCAATTATTTTATTTATTATTGCCTGAACAAATGACTCAAAATTATCTCTGGCATCTGTATATAATGACCGGTTTTTAATAAACCACTCCCGGTTATTATTATCTTTTAAAATATTAAGGAATTCTAATGTTGATTTTTTAACTGTTTCCATTTTTCAGAGTTTTTTTGTATTTTCATGCTATTGGTTCCACATTTATTAAAAGTTAACCATAATAAATAAGAAATAGTATAGCAAAATCAGTTATATCTACTAAAATAATAAAAAAATATGAATTTCCCATAGGTTTCCCCAAAATGTTGTAATTTGGTTTTACAGAACTTAATACAACATGGGTAAAAATATGGGGTTAAAAACTTGCCTGAAGACAGTAAGGTTTGACAGACAGACTATTTTTAAACAGCTTTGGTATTCTTCACTGATTATCCTGATAGTCAATTTGTTATCCTGTCAGTCCAAAGAAACAGGAAAAACTGAACTATCTAACGTCAGACCACTAATTGATACTATTGGTTTTGCCCAGTATTCCTGGCAGATGGATAGCCTGATGTCAAGGATGGACAGTGCAGGGTGGAAAAAAGCTGAAGGATCACCATGGAAGATGGCCATATGTCCTCATGACGATTACACTTACGTCGGCACTCTGTATCCGGAATTGCTCCAAAATATAAAAGCTCCTAACCTTATTCTTATTGGAGTCGCACACAGAGCTGTGCAGCTTGCTATTGAAGATTCTCTGGTATTCGATAACTATACTCACTGGAAGGGCCCATGGAAAAATGTGCCTGTTTCACCAGTCAGGGAGGAGATTTACAAACTTCTTGCAAAGAAATTTGCTACTGTCAGCGATACACTTCAAAAGGTAGAGCATTCTGTAGAAGCATTAATTCCATTTCTCCAGTATTTTAACAGGAATATTTCTATTGTCCCGATACTTGTGCCTGCAATGAACCCTGACAGGATGCAGGAATGTGGGAAAGCGCTTGCTGATGCTATTCAGGTTGTTGCCAAAAATCATAAATGGGAGTGGGGTACCGACTATGCGATAGTCGTAACCACCGATGCGGTTCATTATGGTAATGAGGATTGGGGTGGTGTTGACAGGGCATATTTTGGTTGTGATGAGAAAGGAAACATAAAAGCCTGCGAATACGAATCAGAGATAGTAGAAAACTGCCTTAAAGGGAATATAACACCAGAAAAAATACGCTTATTCAGTAAGTATACATTAAATCCGGACAATTACAGGGAATACAAATGGACATGGTGCGGAAGATATTGTGTTCCGGTAGCTCTATATACAGCATATTATCTGAATGGCTCAAAACAATTGTCCGGTGAGCTAATCGGATATTCAACAAGTATTACTTCATCACATATTCCTGTTGATGATATAAGGATGGGCCGAACGGCCATCGCGACAGTTTGTCATTGGGTTGGGTATGCAGCATTGGGGTACCGATAAAATAGGTAAATTTGAAGAGTACTAAAAAGAATATCTGATCCTGATGAAACACTCAGAAAATAAAAGATTTTTCAATACAATTGGATTTTGGATTGGGATACTGTTAATTTTAAACGGATGTCATTCTTCATTTTATGAGGATAAACAAGCTGAAATAGACAGCATTGCAACCAGATGGGTTCCGGATAACCGGGAAGCAATCTGTGTAGTAACTGCAAAAACCGGTAAGGGTGGTTCGATAATTCTATGTGGCGAAACAACCATTCCACAGGCAAAACAGGAGATAATTAAAATTTTAAATAATCCAGGTACTGTGCTTATTGACAGTATTTTAACTCTTCCTGATACTGTGAGAAATGAAAAATACAGGGGATTGGTTTCCTTAAGTGTGATAAACCTGCGGAAGCAACCGGACCATAGATCTGAAATGGTGTCGCAGGCAATTCTTGGTACACCGGTATTGATACTTAAAAATGAGAATTCATGGCTGTTAATACAAACTCCCGACAGATACATAGCCTGGACTGAAAAATCGTCTGTTAAGTCGATGAACAGGGCTGAAATTGATGCATGGAAACAGGCTGACAGAGTAATCTATATGGAGAATTCCGGATGGGTATATGCTTCGCCTGATGAATCAGGGGTTGTTGGTGATCTGGTAGCCGGAAGTATTTTGATAAAAACAGGTGAGTCAAAAGGTTATGCAAGGATTGTTTTACCTGATGGGCGCGAAGGTTTTGTAAATAATAAAAAGATAATTGATTTCAGGAGTTGGAAAACTCAGGTTCTCTGTACGGAGGAAAAAGTATACAGGGTTGCAACAACATTTCTTGGATTGCCTTATTTATGGGGTGGTTCCTCATCCAAAGCTGTTGATTGCAGTGGTTTTGTACAGTCAGTTTATTTTATGAATGGCATGATCTTATCAAGGGATGCCTCATTACAAGCTGATCATGGCCTTTCAGTTGATCTCTCAAAAGGATATAGCCAACTTAAGAGAGGAGATCTTCTTTTCTTTGGATCAAAAGAAAATTCAAACTTACATGTTACGCATGTTGCTATATATTTGGGAAACAATGAATATATCAATTCGTCAGGAAGAGTAATGATAAACAGCCTGGATTCTGCGCAAATCAATTATAGCAGTTATAGAAAGAATTCTTTGTTGGCAGCAAAACGAATAATAGGAGTAGAGAATGATATGGGAATTGTACATGTTATTAAACATCCATGGTATTGAAAATCAAAAGAATATAGCATGAGTTCCAGAAGAAAATTTTTAACAGATTGTGGGTTAATTGCAGGAAGTGCCGGGTTTTCATATCTATCAATAGGGCATCAGGAGAGGATTGGAGTAAATAAAAACCCTGAAAAAAGTTCAGGAATGATATTGCGTTTCAAACCCTATGAACTGCATCTGAAACATGTTTTTACGCTTGCATCAGGTTCGAGGAACACAACCCCGATAATGTTGACAGAAATCGAATTTGAAAATATTGTGGGATATGGTGAAGCATCAATGCCTCCATATCTGGGTGAGAGTCATGAAACTGTTAATTCATTTCTTAAATTGGTAGACCTTACTCAATTTGCCAGTCCTTTTCTGATGGAAGAAATTCTGGCATTTGTTGACCAGCTGGCGCCGGGGAACTATGCTGCCAAGGCATCTGTTGATATTGCTTTGCATGACCTGGTCGGGAAACTTATGAAACAGCCATGGTACCGCATATGGGGACTTAATCCCAAACGCACACCAAATACGTCATTTACAATAGGTATAGATAAACCCGAAGTGGTTAAAGATAAAGTCCGTGAAGCGGCGCCATACAGGATTCTAAAGGTAAAACTGGGTCAGGGTAATGATAAGGAAATGATCCAGTCAGTAAGAAGTGTAACAAATACACTTATATGTGTGGATGTTAACCAGGGCTGGACTGATAGAAATATGGCACTTGAAATGACGCATTGGCTTAAAGAACAAGGAGTTGTATTTGTTGAACAACCAATGCCCAAAGCTTTTATTGATGATATTGCCTGGCTGACACAAAATAGTCCGTTACCTGTAATAGCTGACGAAGCAATACAGACAATTGGTGATTTTAAAAAAGTACAGGGAGTCTACAGCGGAATAAATATAAAGCTTATGAAGTGCGGAGGTATGCGTGCAGCTTATACTATGATAAGCATGGCCAGAGCACTGGATATGAAAGTGATGATTGGTTGCATGACAGAAACTTCCTGCGCGGTGACGGCCGCTGCTCAACTTTCACCCTTAGTCGATTGGGCCGATCTGGATGGGAATCTTCTGATCGATAATGATGTTTTTGAAGGAATTACAATAGAGGATGGAAGGATTATGTTACCAGACAGACCAGGAATTGGAGTTGTAAAAATCTGATTTTATGTCAATCAGCAAGCTGGATAGGTTTTGATGAATAGAGAATTTCCTTTGACATAAAATCGTTGCCGATATAGGACTCGGCTTCGCCTCGTCGCTATATCTGATTTTACTTTGTCTGCTGAAGCTTTAGAGTAGGCAGATGTCAATCAGCAAGCTGAATAGGTTTTGATGAATAGAGAATTTCCTTTGACATAAAATCATTGCCGATATAGGACTCGGCTTCGCCTCGTCGCTATATCTGATTTTATGTCAATCAGCAAGCTGACCGGAAATTCTCTATAAAAGCCTATAATTAATATTATGTAAAATAGAATTATTTTAACGACAATGTTATTGGCAAACTGAAAAAAGCACTTCTGACCTATCGCACACATCGTTGAAATAAAAAAGGGATGCATATTACATCCCTTTTCAATTATTG
>JAPLED010000072.1 GCA_026391475.1 Bacteroidia bacterium
TTATCAACCATTTTTCTCTTGCCACAAAAATGTTTCGCCAAATATTATAGCTGTCAGCTGTTTCAGAAATTGAACGATGCTTGACCATCTGTTGGTGTTTTCGTTTTTTTGGATTTAGAAGTTCTTCCGTTTTTATTTTTTGTTGCGGATTTGTGATATGTCTTAACTTTCGGCTCTTGAACAAGAACGGGTTCTCTTTTGTGTTCTGTCAAATAATTGACAATGTCATTAACATTTGAAAACTCTACACCACCAAGTTTGATGAGGTCAATGTTTCCTTGCGGAGTGGGTTTTAAAACTTGTGGGCTTAAAACAAAAACAGGAATATTCATTTTCAATGCAGATTTTCCTGCATCAAATGTTCCACTCATTCTTCCCTCATTGTCTCTTTCAGGTCCAGAAGCAATCACAACTATTGCTTGCGACATTGCACAAACAAGTTTATTTCTCATCATCGCGTTTTGTCCAGAGAATTTGTCATAAGGTGGGAACTGTGTTACGAACAGAGAATTGCGTTCCCAATTCAAATCTTTCATTTCTCTTTTAATGCTGATATGATTTACTCCAAAACTTAAAATCATTGTAGTCGTTCCTCCTGCTTCTAAAGCACCTAAATGAGCACTTGTATCTACTCCTTTTGCATAGCCTGAAGTAACATTGTAACCATTTTTTGCAAGTTTTGATGCAATACTTTTAGTTAGCATAATGCCAAAATCATCAACATCTCTTGAACCAACTATTGAAATACCCTGTGAATTAAGAAGCGGAAGATAACCTTTACAGAACAAAATTGGCGGGGCATTGTCCTGCATATTCTCCAAAACAGATTTTGGATAGCGTTCATCATCAAGTCCGATGATGTGAACTTTTTCTTCTTTTAATTTTTGAAAGTAATTGTAAATTTTATCTCCATCAAGTTGATGCAAACTTGATAAACTTGCTCTTGAAAATTTACCTCTGCCGATTTCAGGAAAATAGTTTTGAAGTTGTGAAAAGTCAAGTTCAAATAGGTCGTTGATTATAAGACCGTGGGTTTGGAGATTATGAAAAATATAGTGAATGCTTTTTGCTCCAAAGCCGCTTACATTAAAAAATTTAAACCAATTATATTCCGTGTTTTTCATCTCTTTGAACGGGTCTTGGTAATTGTCAATACATAAACATTTGCCGCTTTGCCTTTGTTTTTTACAATGTCACAAACAGCATTAAGCGATTCGCCTGAACGGAAAAGGTCGTCAAAAAGCAAAATATTTTCCCCTGCAAGAATATTAGGAGTAATATCAAATGCGTCTTGCAAAATTTCTCTTCTTTGTTCTGGGTCGTCTATTGTTTTTAATTGACTTGATGATTTCAGTTTTTTCAATGTTGTAAAATCCAATTCTAATTTACAGATTATTCCGATTGCTTTTGCAAGTTCGTAAACTGGTTGAAAAGTTCTTACCGTGTCAGATGGTGGAATAGGAATGAGTTTATGGAGTTTCCAATTTGGCTTACTGTTGATAAAGTTCGCTGCTTCCTGTGCAATAATGTTTATGTGCGATTTGTCCGAACGATACTTGAGTTGATATAAGTGTTCAGCAATCTCTGGTCTTTTTGTGTCAAATAGTGTCCTGCCTTGTTCATTAACCCCAATTGGCGTTGATGAAGTCGTGTGCAAGTCAAGAGCAAACCCCTCTGTCCAGTGTCCGTTTAATGTCTGAATGTTTAGTTGCATTATGTCGTTTTTAAAATGGCTAATAACATAATAGTGTTTTATATCAACTCGACGCATACGAAGGTAACAAAAATGATCAGCAGATTAGCAATAATGAAAGGGTAATAAATCAGTCGGGCGTCAATTGGATATAAAACAAGTTGAACGAAACCGAATAACAGTTATACGAATTTTTTTTGTTTCTAAAATAAAATAAGGCTCCCTTAAGATTAGAATCCACGCATTCAGCGTTTTCGCTTCCCTGAAGATTTTTATGCCCTGATTAACCGGGCAGTAACATGAAAAAGCCTGGCGGATTATAAGCTTTTCACCTCATTTACAAGGTTCTGCAGAGTACTCTTTGCATCGCCGAATAACATTCTTGTTTTATCATTAAAGAAGAGCATATTCTCGATAGCTGCATAACCTTTTCCCATACCGCGTTTCATAACTATGATGTTTTTAGCATCGCGTGCCTTAATAATTGGCATACCATAGATCGGACTTGAAGGATCATCCTCTGCAGCTGGATTTACAACATCATTGGCCCCAATAACGACAAGAACATCGGTATTTGGCAGATCAGGATTGATCTCATCACTCTCAATAAGCTGTTCGTAAGGCACATCAGCTTCCGCAAGCAATACATTCATGTGTCCGGGCATACGTCCGGCAACTGGGTGAATTGCATATTTCACCTCTACTCCTTTTTCTTCCAGAAGCTTATCCAGCTCATGGCAGATATGCTGAGCCTGTGCAACAGCAAGTCCGTAACCCGGTACTATAACCACTTTCTTCGAATAGCTTAAAAGCACGGCAGCATCGGAAAGTGATATCTCTTTCACTGTACCTCCTGCAACCACATTCGTCTGTCCTCCACCTCCAAACACTCCGACTATCACATTTAACAGTGAGCGGTTCATTGCTTTGCACATCAGAATAGTCAGTATTGTACCTGCTGATCCGACCAGAATCCCTCCAGTTAGCATTGCCTGGTTGTTGTAGAGAAATCCTCCCATAGCCGCGGCTACACCTGTAAATGAGTTCAATAACGAGATAACTACAGGCATATCAGCACCTCCGATCGGCATAACAAACAGAACGCCGTATATAACTGCAATCACGAACATTATATATATTAATGGCGTCAGTTCACTGCTGGCCTGCACATGTCGGGTCATTATATAAGCTATAAATCCAATCAGCACTGCAAGAATCGTGAGATTCACGTATTTCATTGCTTTTATCCGCATATCACCAATCCGGCCGTCAAGCTTGCCAAAAGCAATCATACTGCCTGCCCACGATACTGTACCGATCATCAGTCCGAGAAGAATTGCCAGCACGTGCCCGTTTGCCATACCGCTTTTTGCTATCAGCTCAGGACTTACATGAGGGAACTCCATCATTGAGATAAGAGCCGCAGCTGCTCCACCCATCCCGTTAAAGAAAGAAACGAGCTGGGGCATGGCAGTCATTTTGACCCGTTTGGCAATTATCCAACCGATTACTGTTCCGACAACGATTGCGGCAAGGATAAATCCGATATTGCCTATAGGTTTGCTATCTTTCTGATGAAAAAGGATTGTTGCAATTATTGCCAGTACCATACCAATGGCAGCAAGAATATTACCACGGCGGGCCGTCAACGGATGACTTAACATTTTCAACCCAAAAATAAAAAGTACCGAGGCAATGACATAAGTAATCTCCAGAACTGAGATACCATTTGAAAATTGAGATATATCATTCATTATGTTGATCTTTATCATTTTCTACAAAAATTGTTTATTTCTTTTTCTTGAACATTTCCAGCATCCTGTCTGTAACTACAAATCCTCCGACAACATTAAGAGTTCCCAGAACAACTGCAAGAAATCCTAATATCATCGCCCCGGTCGTTTCGGCATGACCCATAACTATAATGGCGCCTATTATTACCACACCGTGTATGGCATTGGCCCCGGACATCAGAGGAGTGTGCAGGATGGCAGGAACATGGCTGATCACCTCAATACCAAGAAATATTGAAAGGATAACAATAAAAATAGCCTCCCTGTGCAATAAGAAAAATCCCAAAATATTTTCCATGATATATTTTTTATTTAATATTTAGCATTTGCCTGATTCTCTGACTTATATACTCCTTACCATGAACAGCGGTCGTCCCGTTTATAATATCATCCTGCATATTAAGCGCCAGGTTGCCATCTTTATCAACCATAATTTTCAGAAGGTTGATAATATTGCAACCATACATCTTGCTGGCATCTGTAGGCATATCGGAAGGATAGTCAGATTTCCCGATAATATTTACTCCATTCACAATAATCTTTTTCCCGTTTTCAGTCAGTTCACAGTTTCCCCCTGATGAAGCAGCAAGGTCAATGATAACTGATCCGGGTTTCATGGCATTCACTGTTTCTTTAAGAAGAAGAACCGGAGCTCTTTTACCGGGAATCCGGGCAGTAGCAATAACAACATCAGCAGCAATAGCACGTTGTTGAATCAGTTCCTGTTGTTTCTTTTTAAACTCTTCGGTTTGTTCAACAGCATATCCACCAGCGGCAGCATCTTCTTTTGAACCTTCAACTTCGATAAATTTTCCACCAAGACTTTTAACTTCCTCTTTAACAGCAGATCTTACATCGAATACCTCAACTATAGCCCCGAGTTTACGTGCAATCGCAATTGCCTGTAATCCGGCCACTCCGGCTCCCAGAATCAGCACCCGTGATGGTTTAATTGTTCCGGCCGCTGACATGAACATCGGAAAGAATTTTGGTAATAACGATGCAGCATCAAGCACTGCTTTATAACCGGATACTGTAGCCATCGAAGAGAGAATATCCATAGATTGAGCCCGTGTTGTCCTTGGTACCAGATCGAGTGCCAGAACTGTAAGTCCCTGATGACGGGCTTTCTCAAGCCATTTGTTATTTTCGACCGGATTAAGAACCGAGCAAAGCACCTGCCCTTCTCTGAAAGAATTGATATCATCTTCCATCGGGGGATTGACAGAAAGCAACATTGCAGCTCTGGAAATAACCTCTTTTCGTTCAACAGTAAGGGCACCGGCTGCCTGGTAAGCCTTGTCTGTAGCAAAAGCCCGTTCGCCGGCATTAAGTTCAACTAATACTTCAATACCCATCTTTTTCAATACGGTAACTTCACCAGGGAGAATTGCTACCCTTTTTTCAGTTCCCGATTCTTTGAGGATGCCTATAATCATATATTTGGAGTTTGTTGTTTGGAGTGCCTGAAATTAAATCAAAAAAAGAAATTCCTTAACCAGAAGTTATTTGCTTCACTTCGTGCATGAGGACCTTTTACCCCACGAATTCCGTGGCGCTCACCCGGATAAAGCATAAATTCAAATGTTTTGCCTTCATCCTGTAACCTGGAAATCAGGTATATGGAATTCTGCATGTGTACATTATCATCCATATCCCCATCCTGGGGAGTATCCATATAGCGTTCGGTATAAATATCATCATAAAGACGGTAATCAGTAACGGATGAACCTGCAAATCCATGTGTCCAGTAGTCTGCCCCTTTGGTCAACGCAAGGCAGGTCATGTATCCGCCGTATGAGGTTCCGGTAATACCCATACGTGTACTGTCAATATAAGGTTTTGTGCGTAACCACTTCACCCCATCTTCATAATCAAGAATATCCCATTTGCCCAGACAACGATACATATAATCAAGACCTTTCTTTCCAAAATGACCAGAGCCACGGTGGTCAACTGAAAAGGTAATTATCCCATTCAGGGAATTCCATGAAGGATTACTCCCAAACCATTTATTGCTTACGTTAGCTGAATTTGGACCTCCATAAATGGCGAAAATAACCGGATACTTTTTAGCAGGATCAAAATTGACCGGATATGTAATAGTTGCCGGCATATTGAACAATCTATCTGATGTCATGATCTTTACCAGTTCAGTTCTTGAGTTTTTAGAAGGATCAAACGCCGGTTGCTCAAACTTATAAACCTCCCTGATGACTTTGGCTTTTTTATCGAGTGCAATCATAGTACCGGCGCTGACCACGCTGTTCCATGTATCAACGAAGTAACTGCCTTTTGGAGAAATACTTACGTTATGTGTCCCGTTTCCGGTTGTTACCTGAAGTAAATTCTTACCATCGAGACCAACCCGGAAAAAATGTTTATCAGTTGATTCCTGTCCAGAAGCTGAGAAATAGACCATTTTCATATCTTCATCCACCCTGTCGATACTGGTAATCCTGAAGTTGAAATTTGTAAGCTGTGTGATGAGTTTGCCATCCCATCCGTAATAATAAAGATTCTCCCAGTCATTTCTGTAGCTTCTGACAATAAAGCCGGAACCGTTATTCATCACATAAATATCCTCGTAGAATTCAACCCAGGTCTTCCTGCTCTCGTCGTAGATCTGTATAAAATCACCTGATGAGGGATCAGCCAGAATGATTTTGATATCATTCTGATCGCGATTAACTACCTGTATAGCAAGCTTTTTACTATCAGGTGTCCAGAATGGCCATGCAATATACTGGTCAATGCTATAATCAGTTTTTACCCATACGGTTTTAGCAGATGCAACATCGGCAATACCCATTTTCACCTTTGGATTAGGATCGCCAGGTTTGGGATAAGGAGTAGCTTCGATAAGTCCATGGATACCATCGGCTTCATCAATTCTGTTCAGTGTGAAAACAGGAACATCGGTCTCATCAGTTCTCAGGTAAGCCAGTTTATTTCCGTCGGGCGACCACCAGAATGCTGCATAATGGCTCGGCCTGCCAAGTATCTCCTCCATGTAAACCCACGAAGAATAACCGTTGTAAATTTTATCGGAAGCATCAAAAGTAAGCCTTATCTCCTTATTGTTTGTCAGATCAAATACATACAGATCCTTGTTTTTTGTATATGCTATCTTTTTCCCATCGGGGGAAAAGCGGGCATTTACTTCGGCTGTTTTGTCGTTTGTAAGCCTCCTCAGTTCCTTATCACCGATTGTAAAGAAGAAGAGATCATTCTCCTTCACCAGGATAACACTCTTCATATCGGGACTGATCACATCATTCATTGTCAATGTTGTTCCCTGTGGAAGAGATTGAGAAAGTAATTCCCGATCGGATTTTGCCGGTGGAACAAAAATACCTTTCCCGGTTTTAATATCAATACTCTGAACAACAGGATTTTTATCTGCATCAAATGTTCTGATCAGATAATGTGTATCATCGGTCCAGCCCATTATAGCAACCTGGTTACCGCCTCGTTGTGGCATCTGAGCCTTAGCCGGACTGATAAGAACCAATATTGACACTATCAGGCAAATAGAAATCTGAAGAAAACCTGGTCTTCTCATAAGTGATGTATTTTAATTGTGAATATTCATAAACAGGGGAGCAAAAATAAGAATTTTTTACAGGGATTTAAAAAAGATTATATTTATCCCCCTGAAACAAATTCTATATAGATGAAAAGGATTTTACTGGCTGCTGTTGCTGCAGCATTGATTATTTCGACATTACAGTCTCAGACTATTAAATCACCCGATGAATTCCTGGGTTATGAACCGGGCACACAATTCACCTATCATCACAGGGCAGTTGAGTATTTCAAATATATCGCAGAGAATTCACCGCTGGCAGAATACCGTGAATATGGCACAAGTTACGAAGGTCGCCCGCTTGGAGTTTGTTTTATTTCAAGTGAAGAGAACCTGGCTAACCTCGAAGAATACAGAAAGAACAATCTGATAAAAACAGGTTTATTAAAGGGTGAGTTTACCGGAAAACAGCTCCCGTTCATATGGCTTGCTTATAATGTCCATGGTAATGAGGCCGTTGGAATGGAAGCTGCCATGAAGACACTTTACACACTCGTCACAGGCTCGTATCAGGGTGTTCCTGAATATCTTAAGGGATGCATCATTGTGATCGATCCCTGCCAGAACCCCGACGGACATGATCTTTACACAAACAGGTACAGGAATTCCATGAATTATATTATTAATCCGGATGGAAATTCATGGGAACACAGTCAGGGATGGCCGGGGGCACGTTCAAATCATTACATGTTCGATCTTAACCGCGACTGGACTTGGCAGACACAGACCGAGACTCAGCAGCGACTTATCCTTTACAATCAATTTATGCCGCAAGTACATGCCGATTTTCATGAAATGGGTCCTGAATCAACTTTCTTTTTTGCTCCCGGAGCCGATCCATGGCATGAGGTGATCACACCTTGGCAACATGAGTTTCATAAACTTATGGGAAACGGCAATGCCACTCTTTTCAATGAAAAGTTCAGGCTCTATTTTACCAAAGAAACCTTCGACCTTTTCTATCCAAGCTATGGTGACACATGGCCCCTTTTTAACGGAGCAATGGGATTTACCTATGAGCAATCAGGAGGAGGCGGATCGGGCCTTGCATATAAGCTGGAATCTGGTGATACTCTTACATTGAAAGAGAGGATTGACGGCCATTTTACCGCTTCAATGGCAACAATTAAGGTATCGTATGAGAACAGGGAAAAACTAATTTCTCAGTTTAACAAATACTTTGAGGAGAGTGAAAAAAACCCACTATTTCAATATAAATCGGTGATTATCAAAGGATCAAATGAAAAGTCAAACATAGCAAGCATGCTTCAGCTTTTTGACAGAAACCAGATCAGATATACTTATGCCGGTAACATTGGAAAAAAATTCAAGGGATTCGATTACTCCTCGAACAAAGAAGGGGAAGTAACTGTTGAAAAAGGAGATATTCTGATAAGTGCTTATCAACCACAATCGCGTTTTATGCAGGTACTGTTTGAACCCGACAGCAAAACCACTGATTCACTCAGCTATGATCTTACTGCCTGGGCTTTGCCTTATGTCTATAACCTGAAAGCATTTGCCGTTTCGGAAAAAATCGCTTCCGATACAGGAAAAGTCGTGCAGAAAAAAATAATTAATGAACCTGGCAAGAATGATACCTATGCTTATGCAACTAATTTTTATGGATTTGATGAATTGAAATTTATCGCCGCTCTTTACAAAAAAAATATTAAACTCAGATATTCCTTAAAACCGTTTGTATTGAACGGGAACAATTTCAACAGGGGGAGCATAATAATAGCCCGGGGCGACAATAAACATCTTGAAGGTGACTTTGATAAGATTGTAACAGAGGCAGCCAATGAATGTCAGGTTAAGCTGATACCTACTACAACCGGACTGGTTGACAGCGGTAAAGACTTTGGCTCGGGTTATTCCCCGCTTATGAAAAAGAGATCGGTTGCCGTGCTTTGTGGTGATGGAACCTCTGCCGGTTCTGTCGGGGAACTCTGGTATTTCTTCGAAAGGGAACTGAATTATCCTGTAACACTTCTAAATACCGGTAATGCAGAAAGAGTAGAATTAAAAGATTATGACGTTCTGATTCTTGCTTCCGGCACCTATACGAAACTTAAAGACACCATTATTGATTATGTTAAAAGAGGAGGAAGGGTAATTGCAATTGAAAATGCTGTCTCACTGTTTGCCGGTGAGAAGACGACTTCACTTGCTAAAGCAATCGAGACAAGGACTGCCGAACTGAAAATAACTGAAAAGAAAGTAAAAAGTGATGATACTACTCTACTTAAAAAATTTGAAAATGAAAAAAGGTATCCCCTTTCCGAACGATCTGCGGGAAGTATATATAAGGTAAAACTCGATGATACCCATCCATATTCATTTGGAATGGGCAAAGAATGGTTTATTATGAAAAGGACAGCAGGTTATCCGTTCCTTACAACAGGCAATAATATTGGCTACATCCTTGATAAAGAGCCGATAGCCGGGTTTGCAGGATTCAAGTATAAAGACAAAATAAAGAATACCCTTGTTATCGGATCGGAGAAAATCGGGTCGGGTGAAGTTATCTATATCACCGATAATCCATATTTCAGGGCTTTCTGGAAAAGCGGCAGGGTGTTGTTAGGAAATACAATACTCAGGTAAAAATCAATGATCGGAAAATATAAAATTATCACGCTATGTGGAAGCACAAAATTCAAAGATGAATTTATTGCAGAACAGAAACGATTAACACTGGAAGGTAATATTGTTATCAGCGTGGGGCTGTTTGGACATTCTGGTGACAACGAGGTATGGTCGGAAACAACAAAACCAATGCTTGATGATATGCACAAACGCAAAATTGATCTGGCTGATGAAATATTTGTTATTAACGTGGGAGGTTACATCGGTTCTTCAACTAAAAGTGAAATCGAATATGCAATCAAGACAAACAAACCTGTTATATACTTAGAACCACTTGGTAATATGTAAGTTGTTCTAACGCTTTGCTGTCTTGAAGGTCTGCGGACTGTCTAAATGGGGCGTTGCCCCAAACCCCAGTTACTTTTTTATCTTGATATAAAAAAGTAACCAAAAAAGATCAAGGCTGCAGATAATTTTGGGGCTCCTGTTTTTCCGCTTGCCCACGCAATACAACTCGTCGTCGCCCTAGCAGCAAGCTTCAAAACAGTCGCTATTTCCCAAAATTCTCTGAGGCCGTTTGAAATCCATAAAACATACTTTGTGTTTACAGATTTTTGTAGATGGAGGTGCGCAGGCAAACCGGAAATGGTGTGAACATTAAATAGGAGAGACAAACTAACTATGTGAGCAAAACTGTCTACATACCTTTTTTTATTTTTTCCGAAAACTATTAGGTTTTATAAAATCAGACTTTGATTTTGAATCCTTCTTATACCAGAAGAAAAACTCCTTCTGCCTCCTCTTATCCTCAATGCTTCTTGCCACATAAACCTTCTTCCCTGAATATGGGTCAAAACCAGTATAATACATAAGGGTAGACAGGGTCATTGGTGTTGGGGTGAAATCCTGGATCTGTTCAGGTTTTATACCCAGACTTTTTACCTCTGAAGCAAGTTCTGCCATATCGGTATCTGTACAACCGGGGTGTGATGAAATAAAATATGGAATGATCTCATATTTAAGTTCATGCTTGGTTTTTATATTATCAAATCGCTTTTTAAGCTTTTTAAACAAGTCAAACGGAGCCTTACGCATATGTGACAAAACCCGTGGAGATGTATGCTCCGGGGCAACCTTCAACCGGCCTGATACATGGTTTGTAACAAGTTCTTCAAGATATTCTACCTCTTCCCTTCCTGCACTCTTATTCCATTCAGGAAATAAAAGATCATAACGCACACCACTGCCGATAAATGATTTTTTGATTCCCTCTATCCTATCAACTTTTCTATAAAGTTCAGTGAGCTGTTTGTGGCTGGTATTCAGATTCTTGCAGACAGCAGGCCAGATACAGGAGGGTCGTGAGCAGACCTGGCACAGTTTCATATCTTTGCCTTTCATCCTGTACATATTTGCGGATGGTCCGCCCAGGTCGGACAAGTAACCTTTAAAATCAGGTAGTTCAGAAATTTTTCCAACTTCATTCAATATCGACCTTTCTGATCTGCTTATTATCTGTTTCCCCTGGTGTGCCGCTATTGCGCAAAAACTGCATCCTCCAAAACACCCTCGATGAATATTCACAGAGAATTTTATCATTTCATAAGCAGGGATATCACCCTTCTTATTATATCGCGGATGAGGCATATACATATACGGAAGATCAAAAGAGCGGTCAGCTTCTTCCTCTCCCATCGGTTGAAACGGCGGATTGATTATTACCTTAAAGTCGCCTGATGCTTCATTCAGCCTGGCAGATTCAATCTTGTTCGATTCCTTCTCAAACTTCACAAAATTTTCTGCAAACATATTCTTGTCCTTCAGACATTTTTCAAATGAATGAAGGGAAATATCTTTCCAATTTTTCTGAACCGGCAGAGGGTCATCCCTTCTTGTAACTATTGCTGTCTGTGGAATTGTTTTAAGAGATGAAAATGGAACTCCTTTTGATAACAGTCTTAAAAGCTCTCTCAAAGGTTGTTCTCCCATTCCATATATTAACATATCAGCACCGCTGCTTAAGAGGATGGAAGGTTCCAGTTTATCTTTCCAGTAGTCGTAGTGTGTCAGCCGGCGCATAGAAGCTTCAATGCCTCCGATAACGACAGGAACATCGGGGAATATCTCCTTAAGAATCTTAGTGTAAACAATTGTCGGATAATCAGGTCTGAAGCCGGCTTTATCACCCGGAGTATATGCATCGTCGGATCGTAAACGACGGGCAGCTGTATAATGGTTAACCATCGAATCCATATTACCTGCTGAAACTCCAAAGAAGTATTTTGGCCTTCCCAGTTTTCGGAAATCCCGCAAATCGTCTTTCCAGTTTGGCTGCGGCACAATTGCAACACGGAATCCCTCATCTTCAATAACCCTTCCGATAACTGCCGGACCGAAGGAGGGATGATCAACATAAGCATCACCGCTGAAAATGATAACATCAACCTCATCCCATTCGCGGAGTTCCATCTCTTTTCTGCCGGTTGGCAGCCAATTCAGTATATTATTTTTATCTTTCAAATTAAAATACTTCTATAACGCCTCAAAAGTAAGTAATGTTTCATACACCTGCTCAACGATCAGGTTTTTAAAAGTTACGGCCTGATTGTTGCAGATATTGTTTTTACAAAATGAAATGATTTTTTGTCATATATCATTGCCAAAGAAGTTAAAAGATGGATGTAGCAAAAGTGATACAGCAACATAAAAGACTTTGCAATTTTGTATCCGAAAAGAGAATAAAACAAAGTCTTGATATACTGGCTGATATGATTACCAGTTCGTCATCCGGTGATATGCGTGATGAATACGAGAATATTGTTATGACCTACAGGAATATGCTCACCTATACCATTGAAGGAATAAAGGATCCCGAGCGCAATAAAATATATCTCAAACTCATCCAGTCAATTCTTGGTCTATCCGACCGGGTCAGACAGGACATATTGTCACATTATTCCGGATGGCATACATACTGGGTAAAGCAGCAAGCCGAAAAAGAGATGAAGTTGAGTGGCAAAACGATAGTGGAAACTGTTGATGACCTGATGTTTAAATCGGAGCTTGATGAGTGGTTAAAATTGAGTAACGAGATAAATCCCAACCCCGATTCAGAAATTTCTAGAAAGCATAAGCATCTTATTAAAAATATTTTCAATCATCTCTGGTTAACGGATTACTATGGTGAAGCTGAAAACAGCCTGATAAACATTATTCTGAAGTCCGGTAAGTTCAGATGGTATGAAGCAAGCATTTTTACAACAGCTGTTACATTGAGTTCGCTCAGGACATGGCAATCGGATAAACTTCTACATCTGATCCGAATCTATGAAGCTGGGCAGGAACAGGTTATGGAGAGGGCGCTTTCAGGTCTGATTCTGAATCTGCATTATTATAACGGAAGAATATTGTTGTATCCGGACTTAACTGACAGGATAGAAAAAATGAGCCGGAAGAGCAGGTTCAGGGAGCATTGCAGAATTATTGTTTTACAGACTATCAGGTCGCGGGAGACAGAAAAGCTGAGCAGAAAACTTCAGGATGAGATCTTGCCGCAGGTTGCAAAACTTAAACCCAGGATTGAGGAAAAGCTGGATCTGGATAACATTCTTCCGAAAGATAAAAATGAGGAGAAGAATCCTGACTGGTCAGAGATGTTCAGCGACTCGGAAGAGATATTCAAGACCATGGAAGAGCTGACAAAACTCCAGATGGAGGGAGCAGATGTTTATATGTCAGCTTTTGCCAATATGAAGCATTTTGACTTCTTCAAGGACTTCCAGAACTGGTTTGTTCCGTTTTATCCTGACCATGAAACAGTGGATGAGATTTACAGGGATGAGATCCTTGGTCCGGGAACCAATGAGCTCGCAGAGGCATTGTACAAGACTCCTTTTATCTGTAACTCCGACAAATATTCATTGCTTCTGAACCTCAAATATCTTCCATCGACTCAAAAAAGCATGATGTTAAAGGTTTTCCGCATGGAACTTGAAGGACTGCAACAATTAAATGATGATGAATCCGGTACCGATCCGTATAAAAGTTTCAGAACTAATGTTACGCAGTATCTTCAGGATATTTACAGGTTTTTCAAACTATCGCCTTATAAGAAAGAATTTGAGGACCTTTTTATCGGTAAGCTGGATATTTATAATTCGGAGTTTTTCAGGATGACATGTAATGCAACGGATGCTGAAGCCGGACTTGCAGACTATTTTTTCAGTAAAAACTTTTACGAAGATGCTCTTTATATGTTCCTTAAACAGGTCAGCGAGAGGCCGGCAGATGTTCAGCTTTATGAAAAAATCGGATATTGTTACCAGGAGAGTGCCGATTATGAAGAGGCACTTAAATTTTACAGAAGAGCGGAGCTGATTGACAGAAAAGCCTGGACTATAAAGAAGATAGGGTTATGCCTGCGGAGACTTGGTAAGAATGAGGAGGCTCTTGAATATTACCTGCAGGCATGTGATATGGAACCTGAAAATATCCATACGGTTATCATGACTGCACACTGCTATCTCGATCTTAAGGATTATGAGCAGGCATTAAAATACTATTTCAGGGTTGAGTATAAAGAACCTGGTAACCTTAAGATATTAAGGCCGATAGCATATTGCTATTTTGCACTGGGAAGATTTGATGATTCCGAAAAATACTATGATCGTTTATCAGAAGGGAAACTAAACGCACATGATCAGATAAATAAAGGTCATCTGGCACTTTGTAAAGGTAATAAGAAGGAAGCCATTGACTTTTACCGGCAGAGTATTATCAGCGGCGAATTATCGAAAGAGCGGTTCATGTCAATTTTTGCAGAAGACAGAGTGTTGCTGATCTCTCTCGGGGTTAATCCTGATGATTTGCCAATTCTTCTGGACTATCTGTTATTTATTATCGGGTAGCCGGGTTGTATCGTGTTCCGGAAATGGAGGAGGTGATGGCCTTCCATCAGAATTATGCCGTCTTTCATTTCTATTGTCAGAAGTATCGTTTTCACGGTTTTTCCTGTTTTGTCTTACCATCTCCTGACGCCGTTCATCCATATCTTTTAACCGGGCCAATTGCTCTTTTGTCAGATTCGAATCAAGTTCTTTCCTGAAATCTTTCATACTGGCATCAAGCTCCTTGCGGAAATTGTTCTGCAGATCACTGTTAATTCTGGCATATTTATCGAGGACCAGATCAATTTTTGCTTTTTGTTGTTCATCGGGTTGTATGGCGTGGTAAAATCCATCCCTGAATCTCTCTTCGGAAAAATAGACCCTTACCGGCTTAAGCTTATGATATCTGATCTGTGCTGAGGTAAGCATACCCAGCACAAATCCTATAATCAGAGTTATAATAACGACTATAATTGGTTTTGCTTTCATTTTATACTAATTTCCGGTTAACAGACATACAATACTTTCATCATAACTATCGCTCAATCCGAGGAATGAGTTAAATGAAAGAGAGCCTTGCATAAGAAAGATAGAGATGAGTAGTACAACAATTGCAGCCACTCCTGTAAGCGCAATGCGGTAGAATGCAAAATTCATGGATCTCACAAACTCCACTTCGCGGTTTATGGTTAATCCTGCAGAAAATAATTTATCGAGGATCTTATCGCCAAAACCTTTGCTAAAATCGTAAGAGATACCCTCCTCTTCCAGTCTCATGGAAGCCTCTTTAGGATCAGCATCCACACTGAGCGAGCTTATTATCAATTTTTTAATCTCTGAAGGTTTCATTGTATTTATAGTTTTTCCAAAATATTCCTTAATTGTCCCTGTGCTCTTGATAACCTTGAAAGAACAGTACCGAGTGGCAGATCGAGTATTTCTGCTGTTTCTTTAGTGGAATAGCCCTGCAGCATTCTCATTGTCACTATTATCCGAAACTTAGGATCCATTGCCATTAATGCCTTATTAACTATTTCCGAGGCCTCTTTTCTTTCTTCTGTATCATGATCAGCAACTTCAAATTCGTACATTTCGTTATTTCCTTTTTGCGAAAACATTGAAAAAAATCTCTTTCTTCTTTTTATCTCATTAAGTGTCAGGTTCACTGCAATCTTCTGAATATAGGTTGACAGTTTTGCTTCTCCTCTGAACTCTGATAATGAATAATAAAGTTTAATAAACACTTCCTGTCCAATGTCTTCTGCAAAAACAGAATCGCCAAGCATACCTTTAACAGTACGTGCAACCATCTTCTGGTAACGGGTCACTATTTCTCCAAATGCCTTTTTATCGCCATCCAGAGCTGCCTTTAACAGTTGGTTTTCCCCGGTTACACTGTACGATTCTTTAATCATACTACAACATATAGACAATTAATAATATGTTTATATTCCCGATTGTTAATTTTTATTAACATAAGGGTTATCCCGCAAATCCCGGGAAATTTTTATAAATTCACTTTTGCTGAATAAGTTTATTCTCTTCAACCAGTTTTACCTCATAATCTTTTGTATATCTGACAAGAAAGAGCTTCTGGTTTTCAAATCCATCACCAGCCTCTTTGCGTATAAAATCATATTCAGTCTGCAAGAGGTCTGGATAATGCATCTCCGGATGTGCGATAAAATCCTTTCCATAAATTGCCAATCCGCTTAAAAAGTAATAGGCAATATCGTAACCCTGCCAGGCATAACTCTTTTCTAAAGGTTCGGTCAGAAATTTTTGCCTGAAATCTGAATTAAATTGTTTCACATCACTCTTTGTATAATCAATCCAATAAGGTGAATAGACCATAATATCCAGATCGAAAAAATACTTAGGGTCAAGATTTTTAATATCTCTCATCGCCTGGTATCCGAAAACTTTTATATCAAATTTTTTTGAGAGGCCATGGATGTCCTGTATTGTTTCGCTAATAACCGGATCTTCCTCAGAAGCAATAATTACTATGTTTTTAAACTGCCCTGAAAGTGCATGACTCAACCTGTTTATCGAGTCATTATTAAACATCGACCTGCTGTAGAACGGAATTTCTTTAAACTTAATCTCATCGAAGGGCAACTTATAGCTCAACTCGGTAAAGATCAGATTTTTAAACCTTTTAACATCTTCGTCAATTCCTGTGATATCGGAATGAATAAATACAATATTATTATCGTAGTACTCACTTATTTTTTTTGCCAGGGCTTTCTGGGCAATTTCGAGTGAAGAACCGGCTATAAAGAGAGTCGGGTTGCCTGAAAGGGCAGAATTATTAATAAGGGTAACCGGCGATACAACGGGTATGCCAAGGTCTCTTGCATAAGCAGCAACTGCGGTAAGATTATATGAATATACAGGCCCGATTATAAGATCCATTCCTGCTAATTTCCCCGAACTAATAAGTTCTGTTATCGCAATTGTATCGCTTTTAATATCGTATGGATAAATATTAATATCCAATCCTAAAGAACGCAGTGTGTCTGCGGCTAGCAAAATTCCCTCATACATCTCAACGAAATCGATGCTCCATGGGTAGATCCAGTCTTCAGCTCTCTTAATTACTGTGTGTATTGATTTGCTTGAATCAATTTCAATCCGTTCAGCATTTTCCCTGAGATAGAATGGAAGCAGAACAGCAACATCCAATGATCCTCTGAGCTCTTTTACAGGTGTAAAGCCAGCAGGCCTTTCCATCTTAATCACCGGTTCTTCAACAATTGCAGCAACAGTGTCGGTTTTGACCTTTTCAATCTCATGAATTTCTGCTGTATTAACGCCCGGAACTCTGACAGAATCACCAACCTGCGGAAACCTTAAATCCCTGTTTTCCTTTCTTAATTCTCTGACAGTAAGTCCATATTTTTCAGCAATTGAAGAGAGTGATTCACCTTTAAGTACTTTATGATAACTAAATTTGGTTTCATCAAGCAGCTTCTTAACAGGTACAGGTTCTGAAGGTATTACTTCGGTGACCGGTTTAATGGGAATTCTGAGCGCTTGCCCCTCATTGACTCCATAAACTGCCGTAGGATTCTCCTTTGTTAATTCTTCAACAGTTATACCATAAGCTTTTGAAATTGAATAAGCGGTTTCTCCCTTTTTAACCAGGTGAATATAATATGGAATGCCGGAAATAACTACTTTGTCTTTTGATCTTTCTACAACAACCTGTGAAAAGACAGTACTATTAAATAATAACAGAATTACTACTATCGGCAGAACCTTTATGCAGCTTGTGATTTTCATTCTTAATTTTTTTGTTAGTCTCGTCCTGTTTTAAAATGATTTAAGAAATGTTCTGCAGTTTTTTTCAATCCTTTCAGGAACATTAGTTATATCCCCCCTGATGAATTTTTCGCCTGTTATCTTTTCATAAAGTTCTATATAGCGGTCTGACACTTCATTGACAAAAAAATCGGTCATTTCCGGGATCTGCTGACCCTCTTTCCCCTGGAACCCGTTGGCCATAAGCCATTCCCTGACAAACTCTTTTGACAATTGCTTCTGTGGAAGCCCCTTGTCGAACCGTTTCTGATACTCATCTGCATAAAAATAACGTGATGAATCAGGAGTATTAATTTCATCTATCAGGTAAATTTTCGCATCTTTTTTACCAAATTCATACTTGGTGTCAACAAGAATCAGGCCATGTTCTGCAGCTATTTCAGAGCCCTTCAGGAAAACCTCCATCGTATATTTTTCGATCAGATTGTACTCTTTTTCGGAAATAAGACCACGACTTATTATTTCAGAACGGGAGATATCTTCATCATGTTTGCCCTGTTTAGCTTTGGTTGTCGGAGTGATTATAGGAGTTGCAAACCGTTGATGCTCTTTCATTCCATCAGGTATTTTAATCCCGCATATCTCTCTTGCTCCTTCTTTATAAGTTCGCCACGAACTACCTGTAAGATAAGCTCTTACAATCATTTCTACGGGATATGGCTCACATTTATGGCCAAAGGTAACCGTTGGATCGGGGGTGGCAATTTTCCAGTTTGGAACAATGTCGCTTGTTGCATCAAGGAATTTTGCTGCTATCTGATTAAGGACTTGCCCTTTATAGGGTATCCCTTGGGGAAGTACTACATCAAAAGCTGAAATCCTGTCTGATACGATCATCAGAAGGTAATCGTCGTTAATATTATATACATCTCTGACCTTTCCCTTATAAATGCTCTTCTGACCCGGGAAGTTGTAATTTGAACTTAAAATTGTCTTGACCATAATGTTCTATTAATTAGCTTTTTTTTTCTCTGCGAAAATGGTAATCTCACCCTCCTCTCCCATGCATTTTATCTCATTGCCTCTGGCCATGATCTTAATTTTAGGAAAGAAACTACAGATTTTATCAAGCAGCGGGTTGTTTGTGCCGAAGAAGACTACAGGATCAATATCCTCAAGAAATATTATTATCTCTGTCATTAAACCTCACAAAAATTAATGATCCGTCCTGCTACTTGCCAAAATTGTTTGGAAACAGGGTAAATAGTTCATAAAAAAATCAATGAACAGTACAAAGTAAGGTTATTTTTTCCTTAGAAGATTATCTTTGTTATAAGTTTTTTCATATGCCGGTAATTACATTAACAACAGAATGGAAGCCAGATGATATCTATTACGGAATCATTAAAGGAAAGCTTAGCAGCATGTCTCCCGGAGCAATCATTATTGATAATGCCGGAAGCATCCCTGCTTTTAATATCTCCCATGCCTCTTTTATAATAAGAAATACATATAATAATTACCCGAAAGGTACAGTTCATATAATATGTGTGCATTCCGAAGCTCATAAGGATCAGGATTATCTGATTGTGAAGGCTAAAGATCATTTTTTCATTGGAACCGACAACGGAATCTTTAACCTCATCCTGAATTCCGAACCTGACGAGGTTGTAAAAATAGATCATCAGGAAACTTCTGATGAACTTGATATTTTTGCAAAAGCTGCTGCAGATCTTTTATCAGGGAAAAACCCAACTGATCTTGGAAAATCTGTAAAAACCATTAGCGAAAGAGTCCCTCTGAGGGCAACTATCGATAAAGATGTAATAATTGGCAGTATAATTTTTATTGACTCCTACGGAAACGCAATATCGAATGTTACGAGGGAAGTGTTTTACAGGGTATTTGAGAATAAAGATTACAGGATTCTTATTCAAAGCAATAAAAATTATACTGACCAGATTTCACACAAGTACAGTGATGTGCCGGTTGGTGAGATGCTCGCAAGATTTAACCAGTTCGATCTTCTCGAAATTTCGATAAATGGAGCCAACGTATCTGAATTGCTTAGTATTACAATTGGCTCTGTTGTTCGCATCGATCTTGCAAATAAAGCTGCATCGCCTAACCGCCTGTTCTAAAACAAGTTTCTAATGAATGATAAAAACAAAAGTCTCGAAGAGTTTAACAAGCTTCTGAAGATAATAGATGAACTCAGGGTAAAATGCCCGTGGGATATGAAACAGACAAACGAAAGTCTGCGGAAGTTAACAATTGAAGAAACATATGAATTAGCTGATGCTATATTCGCAGGAAGTGATGAAGGTATTAAAAATGAGCTGGGTGATCTCATGCTGCATTTAGTCTTTTATGCTAAGATCGGTTCTGAAAAAGGAGCTTTCACGATGGCCGATGTTCTGGAGGGAATCAACACCAAGCTCGTCTACAGACATCCGCATGTTTTTGGTAACGTTAAGGTTACCGGAGCGTCGGAGGTTGAAGAAAACTGGGAACAACTCAAGATAAAAGAGAATAATAGTTATAAACCTGTGCTGTCAGGGGTACCCTCTTCTCTTCCTGCCATTGTGAAAGCCAACAGGATACAGGAAAAGGTAAGGGGTGTCGGATTTGACTGGGAAAATCGTGAACAAATCTGGGACAAGGTGCTTGAGGAGATCACGGAGCTGAAGGAAGAGATAAAAAATCGTAATACCGACAATATTGAATCCGAACTGGGGGATGTTCTGTTTTCAATTATTAATGCATCACGGTTGTATGGAATTGATCCGGAAGCAGCCCTTGAAAAAACCAACAGGAAATTTATTAAGCGGTTTAATTATCTTGAAAAAGAGACACTTACTAAAGGTCTTTCTCTTCACAATATGAGTCTTGATGAGATGAATGTTATATGGGAAGAGGCAAAGAAAGAGGATTAAGGTATGTGACAAGCAGGGACATGCAATTGTATGTCCCTACATGGCAAACCTATAGGACAAGAGCTGATAGATAATTTTTGCTGCAATGAAATCAGGTGTTTTATTAGTTGGTGAGGGACATAATTCAACTACATCAAACCCGACAACATTTTTTTTCCTTATTACATTTCTCAGGAAATGGATCAGTTCGAGATATTCAGGTCCACCCGGTTCGGGAGTTCCTGTTGAAGGCATAATTGACGGATCAAAAACATCAAGATCGATCGTGATATAGACATTCTCTGAAAGTTTATCTATCGCTCTTTCATACAAATCCTTATCATAATATAGTTCATGTGAATAGAATATCCTGTCCCTGTCAGCATAGGGCAGTTCGCCTAAAGACATGCTTCTGATGCCAACCTGAACAATGGGAGCAAATTCACGTGCCCTTGCCATTGCACATGCATGATTAAATTCAGAACCCTCATATTCCTGCCTGAGATCTGCATGAGCGTCGAGTTGCAGAACCGAAAGATTATCAAAGTATTCTGAAAAAGCTTTTATGGATCCTATTGATACTGTATGATTTCCTCCGATGATTACAGGAAATTTCTTATCGGATAAGAGCGATAACGTCTTATCATATACAGCATTAACAAGTTTTTCAGGAGTTTTTTTCTCAAGCACCGGTTCGACCGTATTAATTCCGGTCAGATGCGCTTCAGACGATGTTTCAACATCGTAGAATTCAAGATTGACAGAGGCTTCGAGAATAGCTTCCGGGCCCTTATCGGCTCCTCTCATCCATGTGCTTGTTTCATCATATGGGACAGGAACAATGATTATACCAGAATCCGAATAATCATAAACTACCTCATCTCCACCAAAGTTCATATGAATGATTTTTTAAACCTTGTTTTATTCTGCTTTAGGTTTAGGAGTGGTTTTCTTTTTTTTCTTTTCATCAATGGAGGCAGTTTCTGTCTCAGCAGTGGCTTCAGGTTCTTCTTTTACGAGGAGTTTCAGGTTGTGAAGAATATTATACCACTGAGCGACTTTTCTGATGTCACTGGGATATACTTTATCTTTTGAGTATTCAGGAAGGATCCCCTCAAACCAGCTTTTAAGGGTATTGACGCCACCCTTTGAATCAACTGCCGGTCCTCCGTTTTCTTTTTCGTGAATAAGATCAAAAACTTTACCGAGAGGCATATCCTCTTTGTCGGTAAATATTGCTATGTCTTTGAGCGAACTAACTTTTGCTGAGCCATAGACACTACTTCTTTTTTTTGTCTCAAGGTGTTCAACAATTATTGCATTTTTTCCCTGGGCAATAAATTTGAAAAGTCCGGGTTCACCTGAAATTGCCAGAATATCTTTTAAAATCATTTTTTATAGATTTGTGTACAAATTTAATCCTTGTATTGTAATGTGAGTTTTATTAATGATATTTTTTTCATTTTAATAGGGTCAGATCATATTTCTTTCCTTTTTTATCTTATCATAAGCCTCGTTAACCTTTTTGAACTTTTCATCGGCAGTTTTTCTGAAATCGTCGCCAAGATGGCTTACTTTATCAGGATGGTACTTCATAGCCATTCTTCTGTATGCTTTTTTCACCTCATCATTTGAGGAAGACGGATCTGTTTCGAGTATTTTATATGAAGAATCTGTTTCGGGGATAAACATGTTTTTTATTGACAGAAAGTCGGATGCAGCAACTCCGAGATAGCCTGAAATTTTCTCAATAATCTCAATTTCCGAAAGATGTATTCTGCTATCGGCAAGGGAAACATTAAACAACAGGTGCAACAATTGCAGGCGCGAGGAATAATCCATGTTTCTGCTAATCTGCAGACAAACATCCCTGACAGGAATTTCTTGCCTGATAATGTCTTTTAGCATCAGGAGAGCTTGTCTTGAAGATTCCGGGCCAAATTGCCTGATGAAGAATTGTTTAACGTAGTCAAGTTCCGATTTTACAACCTTACCGTCGGCTTTCATCACTGCTGCAACAAGAACCAGCAGACTCATACCGAAATCCCCCTGAGTTGTCCTGGCTGTTCCGGAGGTGTAGGTGGAAGGATGTCCTATAGTTGAATCAAACATTGAACCGACAAGAAATCCCAATAGTCCTCCCATCGGCCCCCCCATTACAAAGCCAAGTCCTCCTGCCAGCCATTTTCCAAAATTTCCCATTACCAGATACCGGTATTAATATAAGTTAAAATATTTTCATGAATTTTCAGAATAGCCGGGATGATCATATCATTTTCTGAATTAGGAATAACGAAATCTGATAATTTTATCCTGGTTTCATCATCCATCTGATTCCGAATCCTATCCATAACCTGTTCTCTGGAAAGACGATTCCGACTAATAACCCTATCCACTCTTTCCTCGATCGGAGCTACTACTGTAGCAATTTTGTCGACCAGTTTTGAAGCGCCGCTTTCAAAAAGTATGGCTGCCTCCAATATCACATAGGGTGTGGTTTGCTCCTTCTCCCATCTTTTAAAATGATCTAAAACAATGGGATGAATGAGCGAATTAACCTTTTTAAGAAGAGACTGATCATTAAAGATAAGTGTTGCCAGCTCCATTCTATCAAGGCTTCCTTTGACGTACAGGTCTTTCCCTGCAATAGAATTGATCCTCCGGATTATTCCCTCATCGTTTTCCATTATTTGCCTTGCTGCGGGGTCTGCTGAAAAGACAGGTATTCCCAGGACATTAAAAACTCTGCAAACGGTCGTTTTACCGCTGCCAATACCACCTGTGATGCCCAGCTTCATTCCTGGTTTTTTCTCTTTTCTCATTTAGCCTTCTCTTAAAATAAAGGTTCTCATTTTCTGTTCTTAACAACATTATTTTCAGGATTAACCGGAACCGATTTTGCGGCTGTCTTATCAAGGGTGAAAAAGAGAGTATCGGGTTTAATTGAGGTAATTTCGCATCCCGATCTTAACTGAACAGAAAGGCTTTTAGTCAGCCCTGATGTGATTATAAAGTAATTAAGGGCTTTACTGTCATGAACTCTTTTGTAATTGACTTTTGAAATATCAATTAAAACTGGTGTTCTGTTTCCGGATAGTTTAAGCTTCAATACAGAGTAACCCGGACCTTTAAGATAGAGGTTCAGCCTGACAAGTGGTTCTTCAATAATTACCCTTTCTTTTGGAAGGTTGATATACTTTACAGGGTATCTGATACCGGCTTCAATTTCTTTCCCGAGAGAATTAAGGTACCAGAAAATGAATGAGAGAAGAAGGAAGAAAGCAAAAACAACAACATCTCTGTTTATTACTCTTACCTCCTTCTTCGTAAGGTTGTCTGACCGTATCCCATGTTTTCCCTTCACCAAAGGTTTAATGAAAAGAAGTTTAATACTGTTCGTCAGCTGAAGGATCTTTCAGCAGGGCACTTTTGTCAATTTTCAGTTTAACATCCCCGCCAACATCCACGGTTACATAGTTATCCTTTACTTCGTATATTCTTCCGTAAATTCCACCGGTAGTCACTACTTTATCGCCTCTTTTCAGGGAAGTTCTGTAGTTGTTCATCTCTTTTTGTTTTTTCATCTGAGGCCTGATCATGAAGAAATAGAAAACTACAAAAACAAGAATAAGTGGAAGGAAAGTCACGAGGGGATTACTCTGACCGGTAGTTCCGGCAGGTTGACCCATCAAAAATAAATAAGCAAAATTGGTCATCGTTTCAATTATTAATTATTATTAATTTAGTGTTGGTACTACTTCAGCGGTTATTCTTAATAACACAACAGGGATTGATGCATTTGACATTACAGAGATAGTTTTTGTCTGCATACCGTTTCTTCCTGAAGTATCAAAAACAACTTCAAGATTTCCATTCCCCCCCGGAGGAATAGGTTTGGTATCATATTTCGGGACAGTACATCCGCAGCTCGTTGTTGCAGAAGCGATTATTAGATTGCTTGTTCCCTTGTTTTCAAATGTAAATATATACCCGACCTTCTCTCCTTCTGCAACTTTTCCGAAATTGTGCTCATATTCTTTAAAAATCAGTTTAACAACTCCTGTATCGGTCGGTTGCAATCCGGAATTACCAGCATTTCTGCTTGTACTGTTACCACAATATGAGGCCACTATTGCTATCAGAACCAAAGCTATTATTACGATCTTTCTCATAAATATAATTTAATGTCGGGTGTTAGTTTTCATCAGTTGATGCTTCACCAACCAACCCTCTGCCAAATTTATTAAAAAGCCCTTTTTCGCGGATTTCTTTAACAATATTATCGAGAATTCCGTTGACAAAGGTACTACTTTTTGAAGTACAATAGTATTTGGCAATTTCAATATACTCGTTGAGAGTAACCTTTACAGGTATTTCAGGAAACTCAATTATTTCAGTTATTGCAAGCTGCATAACAAGGATGTCCATGAGGGCAATCCGCTCCACCTCCCAGTTAGTTGTATTTTTATCAATAAGCTCAGAACACTTGACTGAATGTATGACAGCTTTTCTGAAAAGTATCTTTACAAATTCTTCATCCTCGACATTTTTAAATAATGTCATCAGGGAGGTATTCTCTCCTGAATCGGCTTTAAATTTTTTCAGAGTCTTTTCTACCATAGCCGACACATATTCTATATCGTCATTCCAATATATACTCTGTTCTTCAAGATTTGAATGGAGATCTTCTGAATTTGAAAACAGATCTGTGATAAGCTTGATAATGAACTTTTTATCGGACAAATAATTATGATTTTCCGACTTCATATACTCCTCATATATATCCCAGGATAACATATTAGTATACATCAGACGGGGGATATGGAAAGAGTTAACCCATGAAAGCCTCTTAGAAGAAATATAGCTTTTAAATGCCAGATTTTTTCTCAGTTGGGCGATAACAAGGTTATCCACAAACCTTCTTTGAGGATTCATATCCTCCGCTGTGGGCATTCTCTTCCGGAGAGCCTGATCAATCTTCTCGCCGGCAATATCGGCAACTTCAAGAACAAGCAGCAGCAGGTAGTGATAAAGATCGTAAGTCTTACCAATGCTGAACATCAGTTCTGTCTCGGCATTAGCAAGATTTTCATCTTCCCTGCGGTTAAAAGCATAAAGAGCCATTAAGGCTTTTATACGTAGTAATCTTCTGCTTATCATTTATAAAGAACCTCGGATTTCCGCTGCAAAAATACTCTTTTTCCCTTACCCTCAAAACAACCAGGCAAAATTAATCAGCCCTGTTTTGATTTGATAAAATAATTGTTACATTTGACAATACAAAACAAAACCCTAACACTAACTGACTTATAAATGGAAGAAGAAGCCGGAATAAAGGAAGTCATAAACGGGCATGATGAAAAATACGTAAAAGAAGAAATTTTCACTAAGGTGGTACGTGCCGGAAAAAGAACTTACTTTTTTGATGTAAAAGCTACACGGAAAGATGATTATTATCTGACTATTACTGAAAGCAAGAAGCGTTTAGGCAAAGAAGGGAAGATTTTTTACGAAAAACATAAGATCTTTCTTTACAAGGAAGATTTTGAAAAATTTACAGAAGGGCTGAAAGATGCTGTTACATATATCGATAATGGCAAAGATGTATTAATAGTCCCTGATCTGTCGTCAGAAGTTGAAACCAGGGATGAAAAAAACATTCTTGCCACCGGGGAGTTCACAAATGTCGAGTTTGAAGACCTGGGGAAAAAGTAGAAGGGCCTTTTCATAAGTTATTTTCTATGAATATTTCTAAATGTCTGATTATATCCTCCTTATATTAGGAATACTTCTTATGATCCTTGGAATAATCGGTTGTCTGGTACCTGTTTTACCCGGACCTCCATTCAGTTTTCTTGGATTAATTTTACTTCATCTTACCCGGTTCGGCCATTCCACAAATCCTGTATTAACAACCCAGGTATTAATTATTCTAGGTGCCATTGCAGTTATTGTTACTGTTCTGGATTATATTGTTCCGGTATGGGGTACAAAAAGATTCGGTGGCTCCAAGTACGGAACCAGGGGTGCAACCGTTGGTTTGATAATTGGACTGTTCCTTGGTCCGTTGGGTATAATATTAGGACCATTATTCGGTGCGTTTGTAGGGGAAATGATATTTAAGGATGATATAAGTTATGCTTTTAAGGCAGGGTTCGGAAGTCTGTTAGGATTCCTTACAGGTATCGGTCTGAAACTGGCTGCCTCCTTCGTTATGACGTTCTACTTTGTCAGGGAGTGGATTGCTTAAAATAGCTCGTAGCTCGTAGCTCGTGGCTCATAGAATTAAAAATTTCTGATTTTTCTACGAGCTATCAGCTATCAGCTACGAGCTACCAGCTACAAAGATCCCAGTGTCGCAACCATTATAGCTTTAATAGTATGCAGGCGGTTTTCAGCTTCGTCGAAAACAATCGAATGTTCTGATTCGAATACATCCTCGGTTACTTCCATCCCATCGAGACCAAATTTCAGGAATATCTCTTCTCCCACTTTTGTCTCCCTGTTATGAAATGCAGGCAGGCAATGCAGAAATTTCACCTCAGGGTTTCCGGTCTTTTCTATTACTTTCATGTTAACCTGGTATGGTTTTAACAGACTAATCCTCTCTTCCCATATAGAATCAGGTTCTCCCATCGAAACCCATACATCGGTATAAAGAAAATCAGCACCTTTTACTGCCTCATCAACATTATCCGTAATTGTGATCTTTGCACTGGTCTCCTTTGCAATAGCACGGCATTTTGCAACCAGTTCTTCTGCCGGCTGACAAGCCTTCGGGGCAGCAATCCTGAAATCTATTCCCATTTTTGCAGAGCCGACCATAAGCGAGTTACCCATATTATAACGGGCATCACCAAGGTAGCAGAATACCATCTTGTTAAGGGGTTTATCAGAGTGCTCAAGCATTGTCAGAAAATCGGCAAGGATCTGAGTGGGATGGAATTCATTGGTAAGTCCATTCCATACCGGCACCCCGGCATATTCCGCAAGTTCTTCAACAACAGCCTGACCATAACCACGATACTCAATACCATCGTACATATTACCAAGCACACGGGCAGTATCTTTCATCGATTCTTTCTGACCTATCTGAGAACCTGTCGGCCCCAGATATGTGACATGCGCTCCCTGGTCGTAAGCAGCAACTTCAAAAGCACACCTGGTGCGTGTGGATGCTTTTTCAAATATTAATGCTATGTTTTTCCCTTTAAGATGCTGCTTTTCAGTGCCTTTGTGTTTTGCTTCTTTCAGCTTTGCAGCCAGGTCGAGAAGATATTTTATCTCTTCCGGAGTAAAATCAAGCAGTTTAAGAAAGTGACGGTTGTGAAGGTTGGTGGACATAATTTGATAATTTGAAAATTGAAGGTGTAAAAATAGTAAATTTTTGGTCAAATTATTCAAAGGCAACGGGCAATGGGCAACGGGCGACAGGTGGGGCATCAGGCTTTTATTCTTCCTATAGCCTGTAGCCTGATGCCTATCTTCGATCATCTTTATATTCCACATTCCAAAGAATTCCAGCTATTGCCCATAATCAAATAAAATCGGCGATATATATGTTTTATAACATATTTTTCTGATTAATGTTATAATTATCAATGGAGAGAATTTAAGTAAAAAAAAGTGCTACATTTACATAATTCAA
>JAPLED010000090.1 GCA_026391475.1 Bacteroidia bacterium
GTCGATGAGTCCAATTTAAACCGACAAGTATTATATACCCTGAAAGACATAGGTAAGCCTAAGCCTTTGGCAGCCAAACAAAAGCTTAAACTTCTGAATCCCGAAGTAACACTCAAAGTGCATTTTATCCGGATGGATAAAATATCCGCTTTAAAAATTATTTCTCAATATGATATAATTGTTGATTGCACCGATAATTTCGCCACACGTTATTTAATAAATGATGCATGTGTAATTCTTAATAAACCATTAGTGTACGGAGCAATACATAAGTTTTCAGGGCAGTTAATGGTGTTGAATTACCACGAAGGTCCGACACTAAGATGTCTTTACCCTGAACCTCCTCATCCTATGGAGGTTCCTTCATGTGAAGAATTTGGTGTAATTGGTTCTATCCCGGGTTTAATAGGTTCATTACAGGCAACAGAAGTATTAAAAATCATACTCGGACTTGACGGGGTCCTTTCAGGTAAACTCTTTATGATTGATACACTGAATTTTAATACCTGGGTTTCTACATTTGAAAGAAACCCTGATTTCTCTGAAATTACCGAACTTGGAGAATATGAAGATAGTAGTTTATATGATAATAAATCAGTTAAAGAAATTTCAGCCAGTACGCTAAGAAAAATGCTTTTAAAAAATCCGGGAATCCAGGTAATTGATCTCAGAGACAAGGAAGATAAGGATGATATCGGATTTAAAACAATTTCGATACCACATTATGATGTGAGCAGAAAGATCAAACGTTTTTCCGGAAATGATGCTATTGTTTTTTATTGCCGGTCAGGAAGCAGAAGTACAAATGTTATAAACTATCTTCAGAAAGTACACAATATGGAGAATCTGTACAACCTGGTAATTTGATATTAATCAATAAGGAATCATGAAAAATTCTGAAAATAAAACGGAATCGTATAGTAAGATTAAATACACATGTCCGATGAAATGCGAGGGCGCTAAGGTCTATGACCAACCCGGAAACTGCCCGGTATGTAAAATGCATCTGGTTCCTGTTGATGGGAATAACAAACAAGGCGAACATCATCATAAGGATGTTCAGCAAGAACATGGTCATGAAGCTCATGAGCAGAAAAAGGTTAAAAAAGAGGAAGGCATTACAACTGGTAACATGATTTATACCTGCCCCATGCATCCCCAGGTAAAACAAAACAAGCCTGGCAGTTGTCCGATATGTGGTATGGACCTGGTTCCTGAAAAACCACAGGATATCAACGAAGAAGAAAAAATATACCGGAAGATGGCAAAGAAATTTTGGATTGCATTGGCTCTGAGTATTCCGGTATTTATTATTGCCATGTCCAACTTTATCCCTTTTCTGCATCTCGAATCCATTGCTTCAAAGAAAGTCTGGAGTTGGATAGAATTCATTTTAGCCACACCTGTAGTTTTCTACTCAGGCTGGGATTTCTTTAAACGTGGATGGAGTTCCATACGGCGATGGGCGCCTAATATGTGGACGTTGATCTCCATCGGTGTAGGATCAGCTTATCTGTTTAGTGTTTTTGGACTTTTGTTCCCTGCCATTTTTCCAGCGCAGTTTAAAGACATGCATGGAAATGTTCATCTCTATTTCGAAGCCGCCGCCGTGATACTGTCCCTAGTACTATTTGGACAAGTTCTGGAACTAAGAGCCCACAGCAAAACCAATTCGGCCATGAAAGCATTGCTTAATCTTGTTCCGCCGGTAGCAAGAATAATCCATGACGGGAAGGAAGAAGAAATCCCTTTGGAACAAGTTAAAGCAGGTGATGTTCTGCGGGTGAAACCTGGTGAAAAGATACCGGTAGATGGAGTGGTAACTGACGGTAATGCTTTTGTGGACGAAAGCATGATTACAGGAGAACCCATGCCCGTTGATAAATCGAAGGGAGACAAGATAACTGGAGGGACTATCAATGGGAAAACCGTTTTTGAAATGAGAGCCGAAAAAGTGGGACACGATACCTTGCTGGCCCGGATCATCGAAATGGTAAACGAAGCGAGCCGGTCAAGGGCGCCTATACAAAAACTGGTCGATATAGTGGCTAAATATTTTGTACAAATTATTATAGCTATTGCACTTATCACGTTTGCAGTATGGGCAATATGGGGGCCGCAACCCGCTTACGTTTATGCATTTGTCAATGCGGTATCTGTCTTAATCATTGCATGTCCGTGTGCACTGGGATTAGCTACGCCCATGTCAATAATGGTAGGTACTGGTCGCGGGGCGCAATCTGGTATTCTGGTAAAAGATGCACGTGCTATTGAAGAAATGAATAAAGTTGACACCCTGATAATTGATAAGACAGGCACCATTACCGAAGGAAAGCCAAGCCTTAAAGGATTTAAATCCTTTGGAAAATTAAGCGATGAGGAAATTCTCAGGCTCGCTGCTTCGATTGATACCAATAGTGAACATCCTCTTGCAGAAGCCATAGTGAAAGGGGCAAAAGAAAAAAACCTTGGATTGATAAAATTAGACAATTTTGAATCGGTTACAGGTAAAGGAGTACAAGCACTATATCAGGGCAAAAAAATAGGACTAGGAAATCAACTGTTACTGGAAGGCTTCAAGACATCTCTGAATAATGATAAAAAGAAACTGGTTGAAGAATGGCAACTTTCAGGACAGACAGTAATGTATTTAATTTTAGAAAACAACGTGGAAGGTGTTATTGGCGTTACCGACAGAATTAAAGAAACTTCTGCCAAAGCCATTAAAGCTTTACAAAAAATGGGTGTGAAAGTAATCATGCTTACCGGCGATAATAAAATTACTGCCAAAGCTGTAGCCAGGGAGTTACACCTCGACGGTTTCAAAGCCGATTGTCTGCCGGATGATAAATACAATGAAGTTAAAGAATTGCAAGGACAAGGCCACGTTGTAGCTATGGCCGGCGATGGTATTAATGATGCTCCTGCCCTGGCTCAGGCCAACATTGGAATAGCTATGGGTACAGGCACAGATATTGCCATGCAAAGTGCCGAAATCACACTTGTAAAAGGTGATCTGAATGGAATTGTCCGTGCAAAGGATCTTAGCAGAGAAGTTATGCGGAATATCAAACAAAATTTATTTTTTGCCTTCGTTTACAATGTCCTTGGAGTGCCTATTGCAGCAGGATTGTTATATCCTGTTTTTGGAATTTTACTCAGCCCGATGATTGCGGCAGCAGCTATGAGTTTCAGTTCAGTATCGGTTATTGCTAATGCACTACGTCTGAGAAGAAAATGATAAAAGCAGATGACGAGACCTATAAATCGTTGCCGGAGTGTTGCCTTTACAGGAAATAGATTGATTATCAATAAAATAAACATTTATCTAAGAAAATTAATCAAAGAGAAACAACTGCCGGTCATCACAATCATCCGATTCGAGGTTTGAGATACTTACCCCTAATAACCTTATCCTGGTGGCTTCGAACTTAATCGATTTACGAATATCTGAAACCTCCCGATGAAGTGTATCAAAATCGCGGATATAATTCTGAAGAGTTTTACTTCGGGTTATCTGCCGGAAATCTGAAAACTTAACCTTGAGAGTGATCGTCCTTCCGGTGGTTTCTGAATGTTCAAGCCGTTCCATAAGCTCTTTTTCAAGCTTATATAACTCTGCAATGATCTCAAAACTGGTTGTCAGATCTTTCTCATAAGTGAGTTCTGTACCAATAGATTTGCGTTCCTGATCCGGTTCAACTGGACGTTCATCAATACCTCTGACTATATCGTAAAAGAATACTCCGGCTTTACCAAAATTTCTTAAAAGAGATACCATATCCCACATCTTAAGATCTGAACCTTTATGAATTCCAAGTTTATGCATCTTTTGTGCAGTCACTTTTCCGATACCATAGAATTTTTCGACAGGCAGCTCTTCAATGAACTTTTCAGCCTCTTCGGGGCGAATAAGGAAGAGACCATCGGGCTTGTTAATATCGGAAGCTATCTTTGCAAGAAATTTATTCACTGAAATGCCGGCCGAAGCTGTAAGACCGGTTCTGCGCTTTATCTCAGTCCTTATCCGTTTTGCAATGACTGTCGCTGACCCTATTTTCTTTTTATCATCAGTTACATCGAGAAATGCTTCATCAATTGAAAGTGGTTCAATGATATCGGTATACTCTTTAAAAATCTCAAATACGCTGGCAGAGACCTCATTGTAACGCCCGAAATTGTGTTTTACGAATATAAGATCGGGACACAAACGTTTGGCAATTACTGATGGCATTGCTGATCTGACCCCGAATTTCCGGGCTTCATAACTGGCTGCAGCAACAACACTCCTCTCACCGCTTCCTCCTACTGCAACAGGCTTGCCTTTAAGCTCAGGGTTGTCGAGCTGTTCAACAGATGCAAAAAACGCGTCCATGTCGATATGAATAATCTTCCTCAAAAAATAAAAAATTCAAGTACTCAGTCTTATTATATTAAAAATCACCCACTTCCCAAGGGGCTGTTTAAAAAGTGGTATTAACCACCCCGTCATGACCCTACGGGCATGACACCCCTCCTTTAAAAAGGAGGGGAAAGTTAAGATAATCAATATGTTAACTTTCTCCTCCTCTTCAGAGGAGGAGTACCCCGACGGTACCGTCGGGGGGAGGTGGTATGCTTTTTCGACAACCCAAATTTCATTATTAATAACAAATCTAAGAAATAATTGCTTTGAAAATTGAGAGGTAATGACCAACATTGCAGGATATTTCAATTTAAGCATTTTGGAAACAGGTTCAGAAAAAAAAATAAAGCTCTTTGCACTTGTACTTACCCACCATAGATTATGGGGATCAGTCCTGTTACCTTATATTATTCAAAATGAGCCTAACAAAAAGTATTATAAATTATCAGAATGCCTCTCCCCTTTTCCCAATATTGACACATTAGGTACACTCACATCGGAAGAGAGAGAGCTTATTAAGATCATTAATGAATATACCGACAGAAATCTGTTCACACTATTTTCAAAAGATAGTACTGTAAAGGAATTTCTCGGAAAGATAACTCCGGAAAATCTGGAAAACTTTATAAGACCCTTTATAGAAAGAAGAATTTATAAATGCTTCACAATATCAAGAGACGAAAATATTCCCGTTTATTTTCAGCGGACTAAGGCAGTCACACTTCATTTAGAAGATCAGCTTTACCTGAGTGATGATAATGCCGAACCTGTATTCAGATTCACAAGAAATGAGGAACAAAGCACCTATAATCTCAGCCTGGAAACCGGAGGCAAGCTCATTGATATTAGAAGAAGTTCTATCGATATTCTTTGTATGTCGCCATGTCTGATCAGAGAAGAGCACCGGATATTGTTTGTATCAGATGTGGATGGCTCCAAGTTAAAACCTTTTCTGTCTAAGGAGTACATTTTAATTCCCAAAAAAACTGAATTGAAATATTTCAGTGGTTTTGTGCTGAATGCTGTTAATAATTTTAAAGTTGAAGGCATCGGTTTTGAAATAATTGAATTCACTCCTGAAAAAGAAGCAATTCTTGAACTTGAAACAGGACTGAAAGGAAACCCTGTACTGATCTTAAAATATAATTATCAGGGAAATAAAATTTACGCTAACGACCTCTCAAACTCCTTTACATCGTTTGAAAAAGAAGGGGAGAATTTCATTTTCAGGAAATACCACCGTGATTTTGATTGGGAAAAGCAATGCCGCGATACATTAGGCGACCTTGGCTGTTTTTCGGATGATGATATTAATTTTTTTTCGGTTTCTACAGACTGCAAATGGAAGGATGAATTATATACAATGATAGAAACTGTGAACCGTAATTATACCGAAATTACTGATTCAGGTTTTGTTCTGACATCGAGGCTTGATCTGAATTACAATTTAAGGCCCGTCAATATTGAGATGAGCAGCAGAATAGAAAATGACTGGTTTGACCTGCTGGCAACAGTTAAAATCGGAGATTGGGAAATTCCGTTTAACCGTTTCAGAAGAAATATCCTGGGAGGTATCAGGGAATATGAGTTACCTGATGGATCGATAGCTATATTACCGGAAACATGGTTTTCGAAATACAAAAACATTTTTGAGTTCGGGAAAAGCACCGAAGATTCCCTGAGAATTCATAAACAGCATTTTTCATTACTCAAAGATACTTTCAGCGATGAGGGAAGACTGGGATTAGAAAAACTCGAAAAATTACTCGTTCCCGATCAGATTCCGGTTCTTCAGCCTCCCAGTGGTCTGAAATGCCTGATGAGGCAATACCAGTCTGATGGTCTTAACTGGCTGGATTTTCTTCAGACATCAGGATTAGGCGGGTGCCTTGCCGATGATATGGGTCTTGGAAAGACGATTCAGACCCTTGCCCTGCTCCAGCATAACAAGGAAAACCTGATCTCCAGGGAGAGACTTGAAACACAATCTGATCTAACCTTGTTCGGCAATCCGGAACCAAAACTCACTTCACTCATAATAGTGCCTGCATCGCTTATTTATAACTGGGAAATTGAGATAAAAAGATTTGTTCCGGAGATGATGGTTTACAGCTACAAAGGTAACCAGAGAAAAAAATCAACGTCATATTTTCAAAATTTTGATATAATCCTGTCGAGTTATCATACCATCAGACAAGATATTGATTTAATAAGTTCATTTTCATTTCATTATATCATTCTTGATGAGAGCCAGATAATTAAGAATCCGGCTTCGATGCTGTACAAAACAGTTACCAGGCTCAGATCGGACTTTAAGCTTGTCCTCACAGGAACACCGGTCGAAAACTCTCTTACAGATCTCTGGACACAATTGAATTTTGTTAACCCCGGTCTGCTTGGTAACCTCTCATTCTTTCGTAGAGAATTTGCAAAACCTATTGAAAAAATGGGAGATGATGAAAAAGAGGTAAAACTCAGAAAGATCATCCAGCCATTTATTCTGAGACGTACAAAAGAGATGGTTGCCCGTGATCTGCCACCAGTTACGGAGCAGACAGTTTTCTGTGATATGACAGAGGAACAGTTTAAGGTTTATGACGAAGAAAAATCGTCGGTTAGAAACAGTATTCTTAAAAACATTGAATCAAATGGTCTGGAAAAATCTGCTATTGTGGCCTTGCAGGGGCTGATGAAGCTGAGGCAGGTATCCAATCATCCTGTAATGGCATATGACGATTATGCTTTCGGTTCAGGCAAATTCGAAACTGTTCTTCAGGATATGGAAAGTGTTATATCTGAAGGACATAAAATATTGGTGTTCTCATCATTTGTCAAGCATCTTAATCTGTATGCCAAAGAATTAAGGAAGAAAAGAACGCGATTTACGATGTTGACCGGGGCAAGCATCAACAGGGAAAAAATTGTTAACAGCTTCCAGAATGATCCGGAGAATAAGATATTCCTCATTTCGCTTAAAGCCGGAGGCGTTGGTCTTAACCTCACTGCAGCCGACTATGTTTTTATTCTTGATCCCTGGTGGAATCCTGCTTCCGAAATGCAGGCAATGAACCGCGCCCACAGGATAGGTCAGGATAAAAGTGTATTTGTTTACAGGTATATTACAAGCGGTAGTATTGAAGAAAAGATAGTAAGACTGCAGGAGAAAAAATCGAGGCTGGCCGATACCTTTATTTCGAGCAATAATCCACTGAAAGACTTAGATATACAACAGATTCTCAATATAATCGGATAAAAAAAGCCGGTGATAATCGCCGGCTTTCCTTTAAGGTTAGGTTAGTTCTAATAGTTATCGCGTTCTATATAATGTGTATGAAGAAGTTCGTGCGACTTGTGGCTGTTAGGCTTTTCAAGGAACTCTTTGTATATGGCAATAACTTCGGGATTCTCGTGCGATTTACGAAGAACCATATGTTCATCTTCCGCGTAAATTGCTTTCATACGGTTTTTCCTGATCTGCATGTTTGTAGGAATAGGTTGTCCGCCGCCACCAATACATCCACCCGGGCATGCCATAATCTCAATGAAGTGATAAGGAGCTTTACCTTCTCTCACCAGCTTCATGATTTTATTGGCATTTACAAGTCCGTGTGCAATTGCTACCTTCAGTTCAGCGCCTTCAAGAAACTTCCAGGCATCAACACATCCTTCAATCTTAACTGTAGCTTCTTTAACTCCATCCATCCCTCTCACAGGAGTAATGTTAAGGTTCCCAAACGGAACTTCGCGACCAGTAACGATCTCATAAGCAGTACGTAGTGCTGCTTCCATCACACCTCCGGTAGCGCCGAAAATAACTCCGGCACCGGTCGAATCGCCCATTATTGAATCGTATTTTGCCTCTTCAAGGTTCCTGAAATCGAGACCTGCCTGCTTGATCATGACAGCAAGCTCACGGGTAGTCAGTACAAAATCGACATCCTTGAATCCGCTTGCCCTCATCTCTGGTCTGTCAGCTTCAAATTTTTTGGCAGTGCATGGCATTATCGATACCGAGACTATTTTAGACGGGTCGATATTGCGTTTTTTGGCATAGTATGTTTTTGCCAGCACACCGAACATCTGTTGCGGTGATTTGCAGGTAGAGAGATTCGGAAGAAATTCAGGGTATTTATGCTCAATGAATTTTATCCAGCCGGGTGAACAAGATGTGAACATCGGCAGGGAGACTTTCTTATCACCGTCAACCAGGGCTTTCTTTAGTCTTACCAGGAGTTCAGTGCCCTCTTCCATTATTGTAAGGTCGGCAGTGAAATCGGTATCAAGAACCGAGCTGAATCCAAGTTGTCTGAGGGCATTAACCATTTTTCCTGTTACCCTTTCACCCGGATCATAGCCAAGGTCTTCGCCAAGAGCAACCCTAACAGCAGGAGCAGTCTGTACAACAACATGTTTATCCGGGTCATAGATAGCATCCCATACCTGGTCGATATATGTCTTTTCAACAAGTGCGCCGGTGGGACAACGGTTTACGCACTGACCGCAGTTGGTGCAAACCACGTGGCTCATTGGTCTGTTGTTAAATGATGAAATCTTCATCTGAGCACCTTTGTTGGATACAGCTATTGCAGAGATATACTGCAATTCGGAGCAGGTTCTGACGCAACGCTGGCAGCGGATACATTTGCTGTCGTCCTTGATAAAAGATGGTGAAGACCTATCGATATTATATTTATGATCTTCAACAAGGTCGAGGAAAATATGGTCGCCAAAAGCAAATTCATTAGCCAGCGACTGAAGTTCGCAATTCTGGTTTTTGTAACATTTTGTGCAGTCTGCTCTGTGCTCTGAGAGGAGAAGTTCAACAATATGTTTACGGGCATTACGCACTTTAAGAGTATTGGTGTGTATATCCATCCCCTCGGATGCAGGGGTTGCACATGATGCAATAAGGGTCCTTGCTCCTTTTTGCTCAACTATGCATACACGGCAGTTTCCTGCTACACAAAGGTCATCGTGATTACATAAAGTCGGAATGTTTATTTTCAGTTTTTTTGCAGCTGCAAGAACTGTAGTTCCAGCCTGAACCGAGACCTTCTGGTCATTTATAAGTAGATTTATCATGATTCTCTGTTTTTGATTAAATGATTAATAGATGATCTCTTCCCTGAAGTTACCAACTATTGATTTAAACGCATTTCCAACTGACTGTCCGAGACCGCATTTAGCAGCGATCTTCATTGAATCAGCCAGTTTCATAAGTTCATTCAGGTAGGTAGGTTTTGCCTCACCTTTCTTGACTTTTTCAACACCTTTAAGCAACTGCTGGCAACCGACACGGCATGGAGTACACTGACCGCAGGATTCCTCGGTGAAAAAGTCAAGATAATTATGAAGAACATTATACATCGATCTTGAGCTGTTGAAAAGCATCATAGATCCTCCTGTTGGTACACCTTCGAAACCAATAATTGTCTCAGCAAACTTCTTTCTTGGAACGCAAAAACCTGAAGCACCTCCAACCTGAACCGCTTTGGTATCACCATCGCCAAATACATTAACAAACTGCTGCACACTCATTCCGAGTTCAAGTTCAAATATGCCCGGAGTTGGCGTATCTCCAGACACAGAAAATACTTTTGATCCTCTTGAATCTTTTGTTCCGTATTGTGTAAAATTTTTTGCACCATGCTGTATTATCATCATTGCAGTTACAAGGGTCTCGACGTTATTTATTGAGGTTGGTTTGTCAAAGACACCCGAGACCGTAGGATAAGGAGGTTTATTACGTGGTTCACCACGTTTCCCTTCAATTGACTCAAAGAGAGCGCTTTCCTCACCACATATATATGCACCGCTTCCCATGCGGTACTCAATATTAAAATCGTAACCAATCTCTTTTATCATTTTATGAAAAGAATCAAGTTCGATCATCAGTTTTAACAACATGTACCTGTACTCGCCCCGCAGATATACTATCCCCATTTTTGCACCGATAGCCTTGCCGGCTATAGCCATTCCGCCATGAACCTTATCAGAGACTCTTTCGAGTATCTCACGATCCTTAAACGTTCCGGGTTCTCCCTCGTCAGCATTACAAACTATATATTTCTCGGAGCTCTTTTCGGCTGCGGTGTATTTCCATTTCAAACCAGTCGGGAAACCCGCACCTCCGCGTCCTTTAAGTCCTGAATCCAGTATATTTTGAATTATCTCAGCACTACTCATCTTAAAAGCTTTTATCAGAACCTCTTTTGGTTCGATTTTTTCGAATATAAGATCAACCTTATTTAATCCTTTATTTTCCATGTTTTGCCGGATTTTTATTTTTGCATGTAATCTTTAATAATCGTACTCACTTTTTCAGGGGTTAACTCTGTATAAGGCATTTCATTGATCAAAATAGCCGGAGCTTTATGACACCACCCGATACAATTAGTCTCAATGAGGCTGAATTGTTTGTCAGTTGTTGTTTCGCCAACTTTTATCTTTAGCATATCCTCAAGAGTATGAATAATGTCACTCTTCCCTTTCATTGAGCATGTAATTGTTTTACAAATTCTTATAACATATTTGCCTTTCTCCTGAGTGTCGAGAAAGGTGTAAAATGAAGCTGTTCCGTAAACTTCAGCAGCTGAGATATCGAGTTCCCTGGCAACTTCAACCATAGCCTCATCAGTGAGATAATTGTGCTTTTGTACGATCTCCTGAAGTATAGGCATAAGGCTCTCCCGCATGCGACCGTGTTTGTCGGACAATTCCTTAACTAGATTTCCTACTTGATACATTTCTTATTGATTTTTAGGTAATTAAATGATTTTTTTGACTATTAAAAACTGTTTTTTAAGTGCTGTTAAATTAATAACAATACTTTTTATAAAAAACTTACAAATGTCATAGTTTCTAATTTAGAATGAAAATAAAGAAAGTTATTGGGTTATTGGGTTAATAACTTAATAACCCAATAGCTTAATAACTTTCAATTTGAAAATATTAGGTAATAACCAAACCCTAGTTCGTTACCACCGGAATCAAACTCATAAGAGTAATATTCTGAACATTAGAATAGTTATACTGGAAGAGTCCTTCATCTCCTATTAGTACAAGAACATCTCCAATCGGGATGACATCGTAAGCTTTGATGTTCGGATATGTATAAATAAGATGGCTCGAAATAGTTTTTGCATTTGAAGCGTCATACACCTTCAATCCTGCGTTACCATCACAGATAAACAGCAGGTCGCCATCTTTACCTAATCCATATGGATTATTCATAGGATATGACGAGACAAGTGACGGTTGGGAAACATTTTTGATATTAACCACATCAAGACTATTAATGGTTCCTCCGCAATTTGTTCCTGAACGGAGTGTCATATAAGCCAGAGTATCATCTACTACTACTGGATCGCAACTGCGCATGTGGTTATAAGTCGACTTCCTGATAAGAGTTTGCGGATTGGTTATATCATATATTATCATACCGGTAGTAGTTCCAAGAAACATATTGTTTCCGGTTATAAACATTGTTTCAATTCCGCTTCCCGGATTGATATCAAATAATTTAGCCGGAGTTGTTTTAACGGTAATATCAAATAATTTAAGGGTGTTCCCGTCAAGCAGATACAAAACTTTATCTTTTAATCCGAAACGTGCCATTGACCCTCCTATTCCTGTTCCTCCGCTACTGACTCCGGATGAGGCAGCTGAATAAAAAGCTTCGTCAAGCTTATTCATCGATGTCGTAAAAATCGGATAAACAATAGGATTATTATACACCCTTTCTTTTATGGTCTTTAATTCCCAACTGACAACCAATCCTTTTTCTTTATCAACATTACCTTTCGGAAATTCATTTTCTGTAGGAGGAACGGTATAAGGCAGAATATCTCTAATCCGGCCAACTTCATGGATATTTTTAACATCCTGAACATCGAGAATCACAAGATCAACAAAACTATCAGCATAAAGGATGTTTCCGGAAATTGCCATATCGACTACACCGGGGACTTTAATAAATGTTTTCTTAACAGGAGCCGCGGGATTATTATTATCGAACACATGGATTCCTTTTAACTCCTCGATAATAAAAATATAGTTATCCTTAAAATATATCTTACCCGGATTTTTCAAATCAACATTTTGCTCTTCTTTTATAGATGTACGTAGATCTGCATACGACATATAAACAGGCGCATTTCCCTTGTATTCTCTGTAGGTAGTTTCTTCACAGGAAAAAAAGAATATTGAAATCAAGGATAAAAGTCCAATAATTGGAATGATTTTTGCTTTCATGAGAATTAGATTTAGTTTCAATTTACCGAAACAAAAATCATGCTAAACTATTACCAACCTTAACTTAAAATATTATGAAAAAACACCTGTTAGTCGTTATGATGCTGATAATCACTCTTTTTCCTCTATCAGCACAAAAATCAAAAGATGTCCTTTATTTGAAAAACGGTAGTGTTATATATGGAAAACTGATCGAAATAGTCGATGATCAATATAAAATGAAGACTTCAGATGGCAGTATTTTCATTTATAAAACGTCGGAGGTTGAAAAATTCGCAAAGGAGTATCCTTTTTTTGATGGAAGAAAAACTGAAGGATTCGGGTTCTCTCTGGAAGTCGGGTTGCTGGTTGGCGCTCAGCATGCCCAATATACTGCACCTTTCAGTTTCAACTTTCTTGCCAATGTAACAAGTAATACAAAAAATATAACCAGTATCGGATCGGGTGTTGAATTTTTTGGCAGGCCTTACACTCCTTTTTTCATTGAATACAAACACATCTTTTATAACAGGAAGACATCACCTTTTATCTTTGCCCGTGGAGGTGCTGTAATTCCTTTTGGAGGAAATGAACAAACCCCATCTATAGTTTATAATTATGATGATGGTCCTAAAGATTACAAAGGGGGCGCTTCATTAACATTTGGTACCGGAATATCCTGGGCAAAAGAAGACTATGAGACCTATCTGAGTTTTGGATACAGGTATGCCCACACCAGTTATGTTCAGAATGAATACAACCGTGGAGATGTAACTTACAGTAATTCGTTAAACAGACTCGAAATAAAATTCGGTTGCAAGTTTTAACCAATATTTATTTCAGGAACTCCATTAAAAGAGAAGAAGGCCGTAAGTATGAGTTAAGAAAATCTGCGAGATCAGCGGTAACTATTTATCTTTTCACTTATCCAGTCATACCACTCTGTCAGACCATCTCCTTTAATACATGAGATTTTGAACAAGGGTATCTGAGCATTGATCTTTTTCAAATCGGAACTGAAGCTGTTGAAATTAAAATTTGTATAAGGGATCAGGTCAATTTTATTGAGTAGAACAGCCCTGGCTTCCCTGAAAAGCATAGGGTACTTGGCCGGTTTATCGTCACCCTCGGCTGTGCTTACTACTGCCAGCTTAAAGGTTTCACCAAGATCGAATTGTGACGGACAAATCAGGTTACCGACATTCTCGACAAACAAAACTTCAAGGTTGTCTAGATCAAAACTATCAAGGACTTTTGAGATGCTGTGAGAGTCCAGATGACAGCCTCCCTCAGTATTGATGACAACAATTGGAATGTTATATTTTTTCAGACGTTGAGCATCCCTGTCAGTAGTTATATCACCTTCAATTACTCCTATCCTGAACTTTGCTCCAAGCTCTTCGCAGGTGCGTTCCAGCAGAGTAGTTTTCCCGGCACCCGGTGAGCTTATTATGTTCACCATCATTACTTTTTTCAATGCGAGCAAATTTCTGACCTCATTGGCTTTGTTCTGGTTCCTGTCAAGGATATTCTTCATTATTTTTATTTCCATATCTACTCCCCTTCTATACTTTTAATATATAATTCTTTTCCCTGAATAATTCCAAGATCAGTTGAGCTGCAAATATTGCAGGTAAACCTGTTCTCTTTCACCTGAAAATCACTTCCGCAATTCATACATTTCATTTTCACCGGTACTATTTCGATATCTAATTCAGCATCCTCAGCTATGGAATTTCTTACTGTTTCCCTGAAAGCAAATTCAAAGATATCAGGTACAATCTGGACCAGCTGCCCGAAACTGATATTCACCTTTGTCACCTTCGACAGGTTCTCTTTTCCTGCTGTTTCAAGCACAATCGCTGAGAGATCTTCTGCTATCCTTAATTCATGCATAATTTATTTCTTAACAGATCCTCGGAAGCTGCAGTCCTGAGGGCATATCAAGTATGCGTTTGCCTCCGATAGATGTATTTAAAACCACAAGTTTCTTTTTATCCGGAATAATCTCCCCTATTATTTCAGAGTATTTTCCTAATGGATCCGACCTGAGAATGTCAAGCACCCTTGTTTCTTCACCAGCACCAGCTACTATCAGGACTTTCCCTTCATTCGCAAGATACAACGGATCAAAGCCCAGCATTTCGCATAATCCTTTCACAGGATCATCAACCGGAACGGAAGCCTCATTTATAGAGATACCTGATCCGATCATTCCGGCAAGCTCATTTAATACAGTTGCAAGCCCACCTCTTGTCAGGTCGCGCATGAAACGAATCTCTTTGCAGCTTTGCAGCACTCTGCGTATCAAATGATTTAATGAAGCACAGTCTGAAGTTACGGGTGTGCTGAAGCTTAGTTTGTTACGGGCACCAAGTACAGCAATGGCATGATTACCCAGAGGACCATTGATAATCAGTTTATCACCCTGTTTTATCCGTTTGCCTGTACTGATGTGCTCCATATCAGGTTTAAGAATGCCGGTCCCGGATGTTGTAATAAACAGCTTATCGCATTTCCCTTTGTCAACAACTTTTGTATCACCTGCAACGATCTTTACTCCTGCTTTCAAAGCCTCTTCAGCCATTGATCCTGCAATAACAATGAGGTCGCTCATCGGAAAGCCCTCTTCAATGATAAATGAAGCTGCTATGTACATGGGATCTGCACCGGATACTGCCAAATCATTTACTGTACCACATACCGCAAGCTTACCTATGTTACCTCCGGGAAAAAACAGAGGGTCCACGACATATGAATCAGTTGTAAATGCAAGGGTATATCCTGAATCTTTTAGAATCGCAGAATCTGTCAAAGGCTCAGCCATCCCGAACCTTTTTACAAACACTTTTTCAATAAGCTCATGCGTCAGCTTACCGCCACTTCCCTGATTCAAAGAGACAAAATCATTCATTTAATAAGTTTGTATTTATACCAGGTATTGCAGGAACCTTCATTTGAAACCATACATGCCCCTGCAGGATTTTCAGGAACACATTTTTTTGCAAAAAGAGAACAATTTTCAGGTGTCTTTAATCCCCTCAGAATGTCTCCGCAAATACATAAAACATCTTCTTCCCTGAACTTAATTCTTACAGGAATTATTTTCTCAGCATCAAATTTTTCATATTCTTTTCGTAGTTTAAGTCCACTGCCGCGAATCACACCAAGGCCACGCCATTGTTCATCACAAGGCTCAAATATTTGAGACAAATGTCTTTGTGCAATAATATTCCCTTTATCCGTAACTGCCCGGTTATATTGAATTTCAACTTTGGGAGTATTCCGGTTTACCTGTAGTATTAACATCAGAATTGATTGTAATATATCGGCAGGTTCAAAACCTGTAATGACACAGCCTAAATTAAATTTCTCAGGAATGAAATTGAATACTTTAGAGCCGGTAATTGTGGCAACATGTCCGGGACAGATAAATCCATCCAGATTAACTCCTTCTTTTATAATAGCTTCCATTGCAGGAGGCATAACCTTATGTGCACTTAAAAGAAAGAAATTTTTTATATTATCCTTTTCAGCCAGCTTTATTGTAACTGCTGTCCCCGGTGCAGTTGTTTCAAAACCTATTCCCAGAAAAATGACTTTTTTTTCAGAGTTGCTCCTTGCGATCTCAAGTGCCTCCAGTCCGGAAAAAACAATCCTAATATCCGCACCTGCTGCCTTCTCTTTTTCGAGTGATGAAGTTGATCCGGGTACTCTTATCAGATCTCCGAAAGTGGTTATGATGACCTCTTCCATTTTTGAATAAGCGATTGACTTATCAATAAAATCTGTTCCTGTAACGCAAACCGGGCAACCGGGACCTGAAATCAACTTTACATTACCAGGTAGCAAAGAAGGTATACCAAACCTGTGTATTGCAGCTGTATGACCCCCGCACACCTCCATAAAGGTATAATCACGTCTGACTGACTTTCCAATCTGATCTGCCAGCTTCATTATCAAACCTTTATCCCGGTACTCATCAATATATTTCATAAAGCACTCATTCATTGAGAGAATCATCCATTTCCTTCAGTATTTGCAAGGTTTCAGCAGCCTCCTTTGCGCTTATCTTCTGAATGGCAAATCCGGCGTGCAACAGGATATAGTCTCCGACTTTTGCATTTTCAATCATATGCAGACCTGCTTTAAATATTGCACCCCCGGCAGACACTTCTGCCATGATGCCATCAATGGACTCGATCCTGACTGGAATACTAAGACACATTATCTTCTTATTTTTGAAGCAATTACTAACTGGCCCAGGGAAATACCTCCGTCATTAGCCGGCACAAGGTGATTTGTAAAGATTTTAAACCTGTTCCGGGTTAAAAGATATGAAGATTTTTCCAGAAGGTATTTATTCTGAAAGACTCCTCCTGAAAGAATAACTTTATTCAGGGATGTATCTTTTCTGATCTGCCTTGATACTTCAAGTATAACCTGTGCAACAGTGTTGTGAAATTTAGCTGAGATGACAGAAATTTTTTGTTTGGGTAAATCTTCCATAATTGCCTTTATTGTATCAGCAAAAATAATGGTTTTGGCTGCCCGGAACGGATAAAAGTCGTTTGTTTCACCATCAATTGCAGATTCAAGCCGCATTGGTGCTTCTGAATCGAATGTTGCCGCAGAGCAAAATCCCAGAATTGCAGAAACAGCATCAAAAAGACGACCGGCTCCTGAAGTCATGGGCGAATTCAGCTTTTTGACTATCATCTCCTTAACCAGTAATAACTTCTGGTCATCAATCAATTTAAACAGAGGTACAGATTTATAATCAAAACTATCTCCGAAGTATTTGTAAATATATGAGAATGCCATTCTCCATGGCTCATCGATTGCTTTCTCGCCACCGGGCATAGGAACATAATCGAAATGAGTAAAACGTCTGAAGCCTTTCAGATCAGCAATCATGAACTCACCACCCCATATATTCTCATCGGAACCGAAGCCTGTACCGTCCATACTTATTCCGATTACATCCTCATCTATTCCGAACTCAGCCATACAGGATGCAATATGAGCATGGTGATGCTGAACCCTGATGAGTGGTATATTTAATTCATTTTCAAGGATTTCAGCATAGTGAGTTGAGAGATAATCAGGATGAAGATCACAAGCAATGAATTCAGGTTTAAACCTGAAGAGATCCGAAAACCTGTCAATTGTCTCATTAAAAAAATCATAGGTTGCAGGATTTTTCAGATCACCAATGTACTGGCTCATCACTGCCTGGCTGCCTTTACCGATGCAAAAACTATTTTTTTGTTCGGCTCCGAGTGCAAGAATACCCTCAACGTTGCATTTCAGATCAACTGGTCGTGGAACAAATCCTCTTGAACGACGGATAAGACTTGTCTTATGGTCAATAATTCTTATAACTGAATCATCACTTCTGTTAAGTATCTGCCTATTATAGCTCATGAAAGAGTCAGCAATTGACATCAATTGTTTTTCAGCCATAAGATCATCAATGATTATCGGCTCATCCGAAATATTACCACTTGTCAGGATTACAGCCGGTGTTTTAATAATTCTAAACAACATATAATGTACCGGCATATAGGGTAGCATTGCTCCGATTGTATTTAGTCCATTGCTTACAGAAACAGATAATATCTCCTTCTGTTTCAGGATCAGGATGGGTCTGCACCAGGATTTCAGCTCTTTCTCCTCTTCTTCATCAATATAACAATACTTTCTGACTGCAGATATATCCCTGAACATTACGGCAAAGGGTTTTGAATCCCGTTGTTTTTTATGTCTCAGTTCACTTACAGCATTGTTATTCAGTGCGTCACACATCAGGTGATAACCCCCGATACCTTTAATTGCAACTGTTTTCCCTGAAGCTATCTGCACTGAAACCTCTTCGAGTATCTGCTTAATACCGCTAAGTCTTTTTACGGAATCTTTGTATTGGTAAACAGGTCCGCACGAGTTACAGGCAATGGGTTGTGCATGAAAGCGGCGATCAAGAATGTCATTATATTCTGAATTACAATTCTCACACATCCTGAAGCTTTTCATGGTGGTCTTTGGCCTGTCGTAGGGCAATCCTTCAATAATTGTAAACCGGGGACCACAATTGGTACAGTTAATAAAAGCATAATCAATTCTTTCAGGATCCTTCTCCATGTCTTCCAGGCAATCATGACAGACAGCAATATCCGGACTTACTTCAGTAATCTGATTATCAATGGTTTGACTGGCGGCAATTTTAAAACTGTCATAACCACTGAATTGTGTTGCGTTTATCTCAATTGATTTTATCTGTAATGCAGGCGGTGCATTCTGAAGGATATCATTGCTGAACCGGTCAATTGTGTTAAGATCACCCTGAACGATTATAGACACACCATCGGTTCTGTTATCTACTTCTCCAAACAAGCCGTGTTTAGCGGCCATTCTGCAGATAAAAGGGCGGAAGCCCACACCCTGAACCAACCCCCTGATCAGTATTTCATATCCCTGTATAATAGCTCTAAGTTTTTAAGTCCGTCAACTTTCATCAGTTTGTGAACATAATAGATTACGCTTTCAAGCTCATCACACAGGTTCACATTATTTATGATCACATCCGGTGACACTTTCAGCAGTACCGGAGCAAAGTTCACTATCCCCATTATTCCGTAGCGTATCAGTTCATCAGCAACCTCCTGGGCAGAAATTTCCGGGACAGCAAGAATTGCCACTTTAACCCCGAATCTGTCGATGATTTCTTTTAACCGGCTCATCGAATATACAGGGATACCAGACCTCAGTTTCTGTTTGAAAGGATCAATATCGAAGGTGGCAACAATATTCATATTACGCTGAGCAAACTTGCTGTACTTCGATAATGCAAGACCCATATTCCCCATGCCGATAAGTACGATATTATTGTCCTTGCTGCGGTGGAATATTTTTTCCATCTTTTCGAGCAGAACATTTATATCATATCCACCACGCTTATTGCCCTTGATATTGAACTCAGAAAAATCTTTCCTGACCTGGTCAGATGTGACTCCTGTCTCATTGGCAAGAGTATAAGAAAAAACCTTTTCGACCCCCATCAACTTCAGTTTTACAAGGCAAGCCCGGTAAAGAAAAATCCTTTTCAGACTGTTTTTAATAACTTTTTTTGTGATTTGTTTCACATCAATTCTTTTTTAAATTATTATAATATGCAAGTTAAATATATATTTTTATTTGAAAAAAGATTTTTATATTATTGATATAGTGCATATTATAAATTGTGTTAATAATTTCACAATAAAAATAGATAAAATATTAATTGATTATTAGATTACTAGAAATTAATTTTATCTGTGAATCTTCTCACATAAATGCAATATAATAGCTTTACAAAGGAAGAATGGGATAAAACATTGGAGCATCTGTTATTATCCTATACCATTTTCGCCAGTATCGAAAACGAATTTGGTCAGGATTATGAATTGATCAGACCGTCCGATATTGCAAGAATTTCTTATAACAAACCTAAACCTGCAACCTCCCTTAAAAGTTTCTTTCTGCCTGTTAAGGAAAATGTAACATCTGAAAGAGTTGATGAAAAGCCAAGGATCATTTTGGGTATCCCAAACTGCGATATTGAAGGATTATCTCTTCTGGACGAGATTTATCTCGATAATGAGTATAACGATATTTTCTACAGGAAACGTCGTGAAGACACCTTACTGATATCATCCGATTGTATTGGCATTCAGGAACATTGTCACTGCCTGTCATATAACATTAAACCTTATTCAAACAAAAATGCTGATCTGGCCGTAATTAATCTGGATGGAACAATTGTTCTGAGAATAATAACTGGAAAGGGGGAAGATTTTATAAAGAAAATCCCGGCTGCCAGATCGCTTGAGGATAAAAGCGTAATATCGGTTATTGAAAAAGAACAACTGGCAACTGAGACTTTACTTGCGACATCAAATAAAGGTTTACCGGATTATAAAAAGACCGGTAAACTTGTTTCTGAAGCAAAAGCAGAGATATGGGAAAAATATTCTACAAGGTGTGTCTCATGCGGTGCCTGTACAACAATCTGCCCGACATGCACCTGTTTTCTTCTTCTCGACAAGCCAGGTTTTGAAAAGGTAAAACAGATGGATGCCTGCCAGTACCCGGGGTTTGAAAGGGTCGCAGGAGGAGAAGATGCTCTGTTTGAACTTCACAACCGCTTCAAAAACAGATACATGTGCAAATATGTATGGAAACCGGGAAAATTCAATTCCTTCGCCTGTACCGGTTGCGGCAGATGCATTGAAGCCTGTATCGGGAAAATCAATAAAAACGAAATATTCATGGAACTTGCAAAATAGCCGGTAATGCTGAATGACAAGAACATATATAAACCTATCAGGGCTAAGCTGACAAATGTTATTGATGAATCACCATTGATTAAAACTTTTGTACTGGTACCTGAAGATAAGTTCTCGTTTAAAACAGGTCAGTTTATCGAATTATCTGTTGATGGAATCGGTGAAGCTCCGTTTACACCTTCTTCTTCACCTCTTGTAACAGAAAAGATTGAAGTAACCGTTATGAAAACGGGGTATGTAACAGAATACATGCATATGTTGAAACCGGGAGTTTATATGGGAATAAGAGGGCCTTATGGAAGAGGGTACCCTCTTGAATCTTTTTTTGGAAAAGAAGTACTTATTCTGGGTGGTGGCTGCGGCCTTGCTCCTATCAGGTCGTTGCTATATGCCCTTGAGGGTATAAAAGACAAGCTGGTAAAGGTTATCCTTTGCTATGGATCTAAAACTCCTGCCGATTGCATCTACAAACCACTTTTTGACCGGTTAAACAGCACTGAAAAGTTTGAAGCTCACCGCACCGTTGATAAAGCAGATGAAGACTGGAATGGTTCCGTGGGAGTTGCAACCACACTTCTGAATAAAATTAAAATTAACATAGAGAATTCAGTTGCTGTAGTATGTGGTCCCCCGATCATGATGAAATTCGGAACTATCAGGCTCCTTGAGTTGGGATATAAAGAAAATCAGATCTACCTGTCGATGGAAAAAAATATGTCGTGCGGTTTAGGTAAATGCGGACATTGTATGATGGGAGAATTTTTTGTTTGCAAGGATGGACCGGTATTCACTTATGCTGAATTGAAAAATACTCCCGATATATGGAAATAGGAATATTATAGTACAGATTTTTAAAAACTTATTAAAAAACAGATAATGAAACCGATATTGAATGAGTTGAGGAAAATCAGGTTTTTTGATGATTACCATGAGAAACAGTTGGAAACAATTGCCGGGATAAGCGCAATTAAAGAATTCAAGGTGAAAGAGATTCTGTTTGAACAGTATGATGAGCTTTCCGATGTTTACGTATTACTTGAAGGATGCTTATCCTTAGGAATAAGTCTGGCAAAGGAAAAGAGAATCCGTCTTGGCACATTAGAGGAAGGTCAGCTCTTTTCATGGTCTGCAGTTTTTAGTCCATATATCTCTACAGCATGGGTAATGGCCACGTGCCCTACAAAAGTACTTGCCATTGATGCCAAAAAACTCAATCTTGAGTTTAAAAAAGATTGTGAGTTTGGATTTAAAACAATGTCAAAAATTGCCCAGACAATTTCACACCGACTGAGTGACACAAGGTTTCAGTTAATGAACCAGCTAACCATATGATAATATAATTAACTTAAAAAGAAGTGATTACAGTTCTTCTTAACAATATTTAAAATGGCCCGGAAGATCCTGATAGATATGATAAAGATCCGTTCTGCCATGGTTGAAAACTCAGCCCTGACTTTACCTGAGGCCTATTTCTATACCTCACTTAATATAAACGGATTAAAATCTATACGCGAGCTTGCTATATTCAGGTTCACTTGCAGAAAATGTGAAGATGCACCATGCATCAGTGTTTGTCCGGCTGATGCTCTCGAAAAAGATGAATATGGAGTGATCGCACGGCATACCAATCTTTGTGTATCATGCAAATCATGCGTTACGATATGCCCTTTTGGAACGATGATGACAGATTTCTTTATGCATCACAGGAACAGAGACCTTTTTTATGATCTGAAAGATGAAAAAGAGGTGGAAAAATTCATTAATGCCTGTCCGGCAGGAACAGTAACGCTTACTGATGATGATGAGTCTCCAGGGGGGAATATTTACAGGCTTAATGAAAAAGTACTTATAAAAGATTATTTGTATATCACTGAAAAACAGTAAATAACAACATTATGGCAGTTAACCTGTTTTATTTCCTTGTCTTCCCCGGCCTGCTGTTTGCAGCAGTCGTCGGAGCATTCCTTTCGTGGTTCGACAGGAAAATTACTGCCAGGGTTCAGTTTCGCAAGGGACCTCCCCTATTACAGCCATTCTACGATTTCTTCAAATTATTATTGGTCAAGGAAACAATATTACCCAAGCACGGATCGCCATTGATATTTCTCATTGCACCTGTTTTTGCAGTTTTTGGTGCAACCATGGCAGGGGTTTTCATTCTCCTTCCCTTATTGAATATCACAACTGGTTTCAGGGGAGATCTACTGGTAATTTTTTATCTGCTAACTATCCCATCATTTTCATATATTGTTGGAGCTCTTGCTTCAGGGAATCCTCTTGCTGCAGTCGGTGGGTCAAGAGAGATGAAACTTATTCTCAGCTATGAGCTGACCTTTCTCCTATTAATTGCCGGCATTATTATGAAATGCGGACAACAATTTGATCTGTACACAATTATAAAGGCTCAGCAGGAAGGATCTCCTTTTATCGGAAGCATTTCAGGTGTGCTTTTATTCATCGTTGGTATTTTTTGTATCCAGGCAAAACTGGCGCTTGTCCCCTTTGACATGCCTGAAGCAGAAGCAGAAATAACTGAAGGAATCTTTATTGAATATTCCGGTGCAGCTTATGCAATGATAAAGCTTACAAAATATATCATGTTCTTTATACTTCCCGCCTTTCTGATTGCGCTGTTAATGAACGGTTTCAGACTTGACGGAATTCATATTTTGTGGGCAGTATTAAAGGTTCTGGCAGTTGTACTTGTCATTACTCTGATAAGGAACACTAATCCCAGGGTAAAGATCAAACAGGCTATCAAATTCTTTGTATTATGGATGAACCTGCTTGCTGTTATTGCACTGGTATTGATTGAATTTGGGTACTAAATTTTTATATCGTGGGTTTTAAAAATTATTGCTTCAAAAAATCGCTTTGGGTCTTCCATTTTGGAGGAGCCTCCTGCAATAATTGTGATATTGAAATCCTTGATTGTCTTACACCAAGGCATGATCTGGAGCGTTTTGGCATTCTGCTGGTAGGAAGTATCAGGCATGCTGATGTGCTGCTGGTGAACGGTTCAATAAACATCCGCGATAAG
>JAPLED010000068.1 GCA_026391475.1 Bacteroidia bacterium
ATTCAAGCCAACGGCCGTAACTGACCTTATGCACAAGATGGGGATCAGAGGTTTTATTGATCCGGTACCCTCAATATGTTTAGGTACTCCCGATATTAAGCTCGAGGAGATGGTCGGCGCTTATGGCACTTTTGCTAATAAAGGGGTATATACAAGACCAATGTATGTAACGCGTATTGAAGACAAGAATGGGGTTACAATTTCGAGGTTTACACCAAAAATTGAAGAGGTATTAAGCGAAGACCAGGCCTATCTGATGATTAATCTTCTGCAGGGGGTTATAAAGACCGGAACCGGTGGAAGAATCAGAAGGGAGCCTTATAATCTATTGAATCAGATCGGAGGGAAAACCGGAACAACCCAGAACCATTCCAATGGTTGGTTTATGGGTCTCACACCCAATTTGGTAGGTGGTGTATGGAGCGGTTGGGAGGACCAGGCAATCCATTTTGAAACATTAGGTGAAGGACAAGGGGCTAATATGGCGCTGCCAATCATGGCTATATTCCTTAAAAAAGTATATGCTGATCCTCAGTTCAGGATCATGGAAGCAGATGAGTTTGAGCGTCCCGTCGATTTTAACTGGGAACTCGATTGTGATAAGGTTAAAAAAGAAAATTCCCGAAAGGATAATTCGCGGAGAGAAAGATACTAATACGACTCACGACTCTCGACACATGGCTCACGGGTTTATTTCTTCCTTGCGCCGTGCGTCGTGCATCGTGCGTCGTTCTTAGCTGAACAGTGATCTTACAAGATTCTCAATTTTCGCTACAGGTATCACTTCAATATTCAAACCTTTTGTTATTACGTTCCTGTGATATTTTGAAATAAATATTTTAGTGAACCCCATTTTTGATGCTTCCCTGATCCGTTGTTCGATACGCGAAACGGGTCTTATCTCACCCGACAGGCCGGTTTCGCCGGAAAAACAGATCTCTCTTCCGATTGGGATATCCAGGTTAGAGGATAAAACAGAGCTTATTATAGCAAGATCAATAGCAGGGTCGTTTACTTTAATGCCTCCGGCAAGATTCAGGAAAACATCTTTTACACCAAGCCTGAAACCGGCTCTTTTTTCAAGTACAGCAAGCAACATATTAAGCCGCCGGATATCAAAACCGGTGGAACTTCTCTGGGGTGTTCCATATACGGCACTGCTTACAAGAGCCTGGGTTTCAATAAGAAAAGGTCTTAATCCGTCTACCGTGGCAGCTATTGAAATCCCACTGAGGGCTTCATCGTGCTGATTGATAAACATTTCAGATGGATTGTCGACCTCCCGTAAACCTGTCTCGACCATTTCAAAAATGCCTATTTCGGAGGTTGCCCCAAACCTGTTTTTAACCGAACGCAGTATCCGGTAAACATAATTGTTGTCGCCTTCAAAATAGAGAACCACATCAACAATATGTTCAAGAACTTTCGGACCGGCAAGTGTGCCATCCTTGGTAATATGGCCAATCAGGAAGACCGGTATCCCGGTTATCTTTGAATATTTAAGTAGCTGTGCAGCACATTCCCGGACCTGCGAAACGGAGCCTGCTGAAGACTCAAGCATCCCGGTGCTTATTGTCTGAATAGAGTCAATTATTATTAATCCCGGTTTAATGTTTTCGGCATGTGTCAGAATGGGTTCAAGTTCAGTCTCACTCAGAATATAACATTGAGAGTTAGAGTTCTTCATCCTTTGTGCCCTCAGGCTTATCTGTTCTTCACTCTCTTCACCGGAAACATAGAGAATTTTCTTCCCTTTAAGGGCAAGAGCAAGCTGAAGGGCAAGGGTTGATTTACCAACACCGGGCTCGCCACCGAGAAGAATTAGTGATCCCCCCACAATGCCGCCGCCCAGTATCCTGTCAAGCTCCGATATGCCGGTTTTCTGACGGCCATGTTCATCGGCTTTTATATCATCCAGAAGTTCAGGTTTTCTTTTTTCCTGATTTATAACGAAAGCCGCCTCGCGTGAAGCAGAGGGAGTGATTATCTCTTCATGGTATGTATTCCACTCTTTACATGAAGGACACCTTCCGATCCACTTTGCCGATTCGACACCGCAATTCTGACATACAAATATTGTTTTGCTCTTTGCCATTTTGATTTTTATTACCGGTCTCCCCAAAAGTAAGGTTCACCCCCCGGGGTTGTTCGAAACCCACCACCTCCCCCTGACGCTTCGGTCAGGGTACTCCTCCTCTGAAGAGGAGGAGAAAGTTAACAAACTGATTCTCTTAACTTTCCCCTCCTTTTTAAAGGAGGGGTGTCATGCCCGTAGGGTCATGACGGGGTGGTTAATCCCACCTATAAAACAGCTCCCTTTAGGTTTTTTGGGATGAAATAACTAACAAATATAGAAAAAGGTCAGGAGATTTCTTCTTTATGGTGTTTTCTAAAAATGATGAAGAAAGAAATTGTCCCAACTATGGCGACAAATATCAGTTGCGATTCATGGGTCAGCAATGCATAAACAAGTCCATCCTCAATGGGAATACCTTTAACAAAAAGCAGTCCGCGGGAAATGATGTAATGAAATGCACCAAGACCACTCTGAACCGGTGCCGACATGGCAAGTCCTCCGATTACGAGAAGAAAAATACTATCACCAAAGGTCAGGTGTGAGGTACTCTCAATGGAGAATACAACAACCCATGTCATAAGTGCATAGTTGATCCAGATAAAAATAGTATGGAAAATAAATTCCCATTTCCTTTTAAGATTGGTAATTGTTTTCAGTCCGTTTATGATTCCCCTGGTCAGGTCGAACATCTTTGAAAAAAACCGGATCTTCCGTAGATTTTTTTTATACTGGATCACCAGAACCAGAATAATTATTAACAGGGAAAAAAGTGTCACCAGGATAATCCAGGTGGAGCCAAATATTAATAATGCTTTTTGCTGAAGAGGCACCAGGATACTTTCTTTCAGGAACAGGCTTATCTGGTCCCCACTGGTGAAGATCAGGATGATCATTATAAGAAGGAGGGACAAGAAATCGATGGTGCGTTCAACAACAACAGTTCCGAAGAGTTGATCGACAGGTATCTTTTCCTTTTTACCCAAAGCCACACAACGTGTTATTTCGCCAATCCTTGGTAAAGCAAGGTTTGCCAGGTAGCCGGTCATCAGTGCATAAAAAGAGTTTCGTAGAGAAGGGTTGAACCCTAGCGGATTAATAAGGAGTACCCATCTGCGGGCCCGGCTGACAAAAGCAAACAGTCCAAAGAGAACTGACAAAAGAAGCCATGAGTAATCGGCTTCCTTTAAATCGGCTGCCAGCCTTGTAAAGTCAACATTACTGAATGCGAACCAGAGCAGGACTATTCCGACAGCAAGGAAAGCTATAATCTTCAACGTCTGTAGAATACCTTTTCTCAACTTCAGATCAGTTTATTGGTTTTTGTATCGGGGAAAATAATTACCGGTTTGAACGATTTTGCTTCCTGAAAGTCGAGCATGGCGTATGACATTATAATGATTACATCGCCTGCAATCACCTTTCTGGCGGCAGCACCATTCAGGCAAATATCACCCGACCCGCGGATACCTTTTATTACATAGGTTTCAAGACGCTCACC
>JAPLED010000071.1 GCA_026391475.1 Bacteroidia bacterium
TTGTTTTAAGATACTACCACGTCAGGCACTGCATGCAAAATCGCTGGCATTCGATCATCCATTTACCGGGAAAAGACTCTCATTCGACTCCGATCTGCCTGACGACATGCAACAGGTAATTGAGAAGTGGAGAAAATATATCTCGGGGAGAGAATCCAATCTATAATTACTAAGAGTTTATAATGAACAAACGAATGAAGAACAAACGAAGTCAGAATTCAGAAATAAAGTTAACTTCTTACTTCACTATTCGTTTGTTCTTCGTTCTTACTTCATTAGCCATAAGTCCTTAGTTACCAGCTTCCTCCTGCTCCACCTCCACCAAAGCTGCCTCCACCGAAACCGCCGAAGCCGCCTCCTCCACCGCCACCACCGGAAAAACCACCCCAGCTTCCGCCATGTGAACCTCTTCCTGAACCCATCATTCCCATAAGCGAACATCTTTACCGCTGCTCTTCTTTGCCTTTTGTCCATATTCAGCAGTTGAAAACTCACCTCTTGCCAACGACATGAGGGTATTAGTAGCATTACTAAGCCCGCCATAATAATCTCCGGCCCTGAAGGCAGGTAGTATCTCATTATCAACTATCTCACCACAGGTTATATCCGTAATTGGTCCCTCAAGACCATATCCCGAGCTAATCTGGACCTCTCCCTTAGAATCCGGAGTATTAGGTTTAACCAGAATAAGCACGCCATTGTTAAGTCCTTTCTGACCTATACCCCATTTTTCTCCTAAACGTTGTGCATAGTCCGATTTGTCATATCCACTAAGAGTGGGTACAATAACGATTGCTATCTGTGTTGATGTCGAATCGTTGAAAGCGACCAGTTTCCGTTCGAGCATACTGACTTCTTCTACTTTGAGCATCCCTGCAAAATCGTTAACGAGCCTTGGAGGAACAGGCCTGGCAGGGATATCCTGTGAAAATACACTGTTAATTGAAATAGTACAGAATAGAATCGCAAGAGTCAGCAAATACAAACTTTTTCTTTTCATTGTCATTACTCCCCCTTAATTTTATCGAATGAAATCTCATCGGACAGTTCGTTTACATCATCCTTGTTATAAGGGAAGTGAGTCTTAAGCTGTTTCCCGGCAAGCACAATCCCTTCTGCAAGTCCTTCCGTGAATTTCCCTTCTCTGAAATTTTTCTGAAGAAGTGCGCTTATCTCATCCCAGAAACCGGCAGGCACCTTTGCATTAATACCGGCATCACCGATTATGGCGAACTTTTTGTCGCTTACGGCAAGATAAAACAGGACTCCGTTGCGTTCAGCTGTTTTATTCATTCCGAGCTTTTTGAATACCCATGATGCTCTATCGAGAACATCTTCGGTACAGGAAGTTTCTATATGAACTCTAATCTCGCCTGAAGTTGCCATTTCGGCTTCCCCGACAGATGCAAGAATCCGGGCCTGTTGTTCTTTAGTAAAGAACGATGAAGCTTTCATTAATACTGTATGGATATAATTTAAAACTTAACTTCCGGTGCCTTTTCAGCGCCTTCAACTGACTCAAAATACGGTTTAGCCTGGAAGCCAAACATACCTGCAAGAAAGCTTTGTGGAAATCGTTTAACATAGGTATTATACGACAAAGCTACTTCATTGAATTTTCTTCTTTCAACTGAAATCCTGTTCTCGGTACCTTCAAGTTCCACCTGGAGATCCCTGAAATTCTGAGTTGCCTTAAGTTGGGGATATTGCTCAACGACAACCATCAACCTTGAAAGAGCTGAGGTAAGCTGTCCCTGAGCCTGCTGGAACTGCTGCATATTTTCGGCAGTCATTTTTGTAGGATCTATTGTAACTGAAGTAGCTTTCGACCTGGCTTCAATAACCTGTATCAAAGTAGTCTGTTCAAAATTGGCAGCGCCCTTAACTGTATTGACAAAATTGGGAATGAGGTCGGATCTGCGCTGGTATGCTGTTTCAACATTTCCCCATTGACTAGTTACTCCTTCGTTCATTGTGACCATACCGTTATAAATTTTTGTGCCCCAAGACACAATACCCAGAATAACCAGGGACAGAAAGCCCACTATAATAATTGTAATTAAACAACCTTTTTTCATTTTTATGATTTTTAAAAATTTCTCCAAAGGTAATACATATGGTTGATTATTCCATTATTCGATTTAATCCGCATTATTGATTATTTTTGGGATATTAAACTTTGTCAAACAATGAGAACTATTGCAATAGTAGCAGGGGGCGATTCCTCTGAATTTGAGGTTTCTGTGAAGAGCGCCAATGAAGTTAGTAAAGTACTATCCTCCAGATATATAATTTATATTATTATGATTCGTGGAACAAACTGGTACTGGGAAGATCAGAAGGGTCGTTATCATAATATTGACAAGAATGATTTCAGTCTTGTTACCGACGAATACAGGATAAGGTTTGATGCAGTATTTATTGCAATACATGGTACTCCGGGTGAGAATGGCTTACTACAGGGATATTTCGATATGATGGGTATTCCTTACACAAGTTGCAGTGCATTTTGTTCCGCCCTTACATTTAATAAACAGGCATGCAAACTCTTTCTGAAAGAATATAAGATACCGATGGCTGATGCCATTCTGATAAGAAACGGAGACAAGCTTGATCCGGCTGGTATCATTAAGCAAACAGGTTTACCCTGTTTTGTAAAGCCAAACGATAGTGGTTCAAGTTTTGGCGTAACCAAAGTGAAGAAAAAGGAGGAGCTATTATCTGCTATTGAAACCGCATTTAAGGAGAGTAACGAGGTGATGATAGAAGCATTTATGGATGGAAGAGAGGTAGCATGCGGGGTTGTCAAAACCAGAAACAAAGCCATAGTTCTTCCTGTAACTGAGATTATCAGCAAAAATGAGTTTTTCGATTACGAAGCAAAATATACCCCCGGAAAATCAGATGAGGTCACCCCTGCCGATATGCCTGCAGTTGTTACATACGAGATACAGAGATTAAGCTCCCTGGTTTACGATCTTCTTGGTTGTAAGGGAATTGTAAGGGTTGATTTTATCATAATTGGTCAGAAACCATATTTTCTTGAGATTAATACAGTTCCCGGGATGACAGAAGAAAGTCTGGTTCCGAAACAGGCAGCGGCAGCCGGAATTCCACTTGAAGATATATATTCGATGGTTGTTGAGGATCTGTTTTAAGAATCTATTTCAATAATAAAAATAGCCGGACTAATTTTTTCATCTTATTATCCGGCTATGGATTTCAATTTATTTATTTTAATTTCATCTCGCTTTCTTCAGCGCACTGGTTGTTGTATAGTATTTTGTTATCATTCCCGGCACTTCCCATTCGGGTAATTTGCCATCCTTCAGATACTCCAGGAATTTTGCAGTAACCTGACCAAAATGATCTTCATGGGTAACCCTGTACTTTTTAGGAATACTGATTTTAAGCATATTTTTGTTAACTGACTCTACCTGAATACTATCATAAGGCAAGACTCCAATAACTTCTTTTAATTTTGTAGTGAAGTCATTCATTGTTATACCTTTTATATTCTCAACATAAAGTGTAGGCAGAAATTTTTCCTCAGCGCCCTGCTTAATGATCAGATCACACTTTGTCCCATGCATAATTGAATAGTGAGTATCACCACCTCCGGGAGGAGCCTGGTATTTCCACTCTACTGATACTTTTGCAAAAATTCCTTTTATCTGATAAACCATCTCTCCGTTTGAGAAGACATTCAGCTTACCATCTTTAACATCTTTCTGCAGATAATCGGGGAAATTATCGAAGCCTGTAACTCCTTTAAACTCTTCCTGTGAGATAAGTGTGGGCCACCTTTTTGCCGCAACCATTGTAATATCGTCTATGCTTAAGATCTGTTCCGGAAAACATTCCCACTGTATAAGGTCGACGAGATGGGTTGTTACATCAACTATCCCTTCTCCCTGCTGCTCAACATCGAAGAACCATGCCGGACGAAGCACCGGACTTCCTGAAACAATCTTTGAGAAATGATGAACACTCACCTTGGTTACAGCCGGGTCTTCTTTACTCCCGGTCATCAGAGTACCAAAGACTTCAGCTTTTTGTGAGAGAAGCTTCTGGAGAATAGTGGTCACTTCGTATCTCTCTGTCATTATATCATATAACAGGATTCCCTTTTCTTTAGCAGTTGCGAAAGCAGCTTTAAGTGCAGGAAAATCTTCAGGGGTTATTATCATTGGTTTATCGGCCAGAACATTGAGTCCTGCATTGATCGATTTTGTAATATATTCTGCTTTTTTCCTGTTGTTCCCTGATAAAATGACCACATTACCTGCTTTGTCGGCAAGCATCTTCTCAAAGAAATCAGAACCGGTATAAACTATCTCGTTCCATGATGTCGGGCTGGCCGGTCTGCTGTTATAAGATTTGATCCTGTCGAGATGCTGCAGATAATCAGGTCCTTCAGGTGCATAAACATGCACATCGGGAGAAACCTGATCGTACATTATTTTCTGGACCAGGGCAGCATGGAAGTGGCCCGGGTCAACTGTAATTAATTTTACCTGATTTGCGTTTTCCATTGAAGCATCGGATTTACCTGATTGTTGTTTTGGGCCACCTGATCCGCAGGAGGTAATAATCAATGCAGGAAGAAGTAATAAAAATAATTTTTTCATTATTACGATATTTCGTTTTGTTATCAATATTTCTTTGCTTTTATTTACTTAACACTTTTACTGCCGGAGGATAAGCAAAATCATTCCAGATTCTGTCTGCTATCGACTTATCAATTTTGCCATCATAAACCAACATCCTGTACTTTAGCCTGTAAACATTACCCGGATTCAGAATCCACTCTTTATGCCTGATGGGGCAAAACTCAAAATATACATCCCCCCTGCCCTTATTTTCAGTTATCGGCCAAACCCTCATTGGTTCAGGATGTTCCCTGTTTGAAGGGTGAGAGAAAAAGACTATCCCCGAATTGCCGTTATTCTTAAATGCACCATTCAGATCGGTCCATCGTGCCCGTGTTCCGTCAGCATCAAGTCTTGTTTTACCTTCGGATGTAAGTACAGTGCTATTGTCTTTGGTCCACTCCTCATTCGCTCTGATTCCAATTCCACCGCCATATCTGTAAGCTTCAAAAACTATGGTTGAATCACCTGCCACCGATAAAAAGGTAGTCAGATCAACGAGATATGCTTTTAATCCGGCCAAGGGTTCCACATTCCATGCTCTCACATCCCAGACTTCATTAATAGCCAGTTCCTCAGGCTTTTTACCCTGGAAATCAATATGTTCCTGCCTCACTGAAAAACCTCCATATACAGGGCCATTAACTGTAGAGTTTATCCCGGCAAATCTTACTGTTCCCTGTTTCTCATATAAATTCCAGAAATCGGTTATATGGTTGCCTATCTTTACCCTTGTCCATGGATTCCAGATGCCGACATGATGGTAATGGTCAGGTGGACTTACCCTGGTTAATATATTTCCGGAGGGTGTCATTAAAGGATGAATAAAACCGCTTCTCTTGTAAGATGTATCAACTTTGGCAGGCGGGTAAAGAACTGCAGTCTGATAATGAAGGATCTCCGAATTGCCATTCTTCAGCACTATTGCGTCAGGAGTTACAACTGTAGTAATCTTGTTTTTAATTTTTTGCCGCGTATTTTTGTATAGAAAGTACTCCCTGGTTTTCCCCAAACCAGTGGTCCCATCCAATACCCACCATAACTGAGGAATGTAACCCGGTTCGATCTGATATGTCTTTTCGATTAGCTTCCCGTTAACCTTTTCAAAGAGTTGAAAAGACAACGTGTCGCTGATTGAGACACCTTCCAGCCCAAAGCTGACCGGTGTGTTTATCCTCTGGTAATTACCAGATTCGACCATAAGATGGAGAATTTCAGCTTTCTGGGATTTTGCCGGAAAGCAATAAGAAACAAGGACAAGGCATGCAAGTAAAATACGGTTCATAATTTTATTTTTTTTGATTGTTCTTTCACAGTATCAATAAAAGCTTTGATATTATTATTGTTAACATCGGGAGGCATTCCTCCTCCTGCCGACCAGATTATACGATTATAGTCACTTATCTCTTCAAACGCCTTATTTACAGCAGCTTTAACCTGTTCCGGGGTTCCATTTGCCAGAACATCCCTGGGGGGGATATTGCCGACAAGAATAACCTCGGGGCCTGCCAGTTTTCGTATTTCGCCAAGAGAGTGTTCAAAAGAGAAATTAAACATATTTGCACCCATCTCCTTCAGGTATTTTGCTGTTATCAGTCCTTCTGCATCATTATGAAGAAAACGCACTTTTACACTTATGCTGCTGAATATTTTTTTTAAATATGGAAGAACAAATTCATTAAACTCCATCTCCCCTACAAAACCAATAATATCATCAAGTATCAAAACTCCGTCAATAGATGGAAAACACTCTTTTTGCCAGGCTAACCAGTCGCAGATAAAACCGGTGATTTTTTTAAGAAGCCTGTGTGTACCATCGGGATCCATCGCTATTGCCATCATAAATTCTGTTGTCCCCATCAGAAAACTGGCAATATTCAGAGGGCCCCTGGCTATAGCAAACCTTATCTGATGGTCGGCCTTGATGATTGCCTCCTGATTGTTTTTCAGGCGGTTGATCATAAATGGTAATAATCCATCAGTCTTGACATTTGGTTGCGGGAGCGAATCTGCCCTTTCAATGCCTGAAAGAATTTTTTCAGCATAAGGAAGGCTTTTTTCAAGAAATACCATTCTTGAACCAAACGCCGAAGGCTCGGTGCACATCCCATATTCTGACCAGAATGAAGGCATAAACCAAACATCTGGAAATGTATTAACAGCTTTCAGGTTCGATTCCAGCCAATGTTCATCGGATGAATAGAAATCGATATTTGAAATCCCATACCAGCCGGGTATCCACGGGCTGTCAATGATAAAACCTACTGGCTGATAGTTCAGTTTTTTTCCGTCAATCAGAGCAACCAGATCATTCCACGAAGAATTGCGCATAATAATTAAAAGCTAGTTCAAAAAATAAATATGTGAAAGATATGATAATTATTTCTTCATCGTCTCCATCCTGTATGAATCAATCGGATCGCATGTACAAACAAGATTACGATCACCGTAACCATCATCTATTCGACCTACCGTTGGCCAGAACTTGTTCTCAACGACGCATTTAAGCGGAAAAGCAGCTTTCTGGCGATCATAAGCATGGTTCCATTCGTTGGCTGTTACAACCTTAACAGTATGTGGTGCATTATGCAGAACATTATCCTCCTTATCCGCTTTGCCATCTTTTATTTCCTGTATTTCATTCCAGATTGATTTCAGGGCATTTACAAATTTATCGAGTTCCTGAAGCGACTCGGATTCAGTAGGTTCCACCATAAGTGTTCCGTGAACAGGGAATGATAGAGTTGGTGCATGGAATCCATAATCCATCAATCTTTTAGCAATATCCGCTTCTGTAATACCTGCTTCTGTTTTAAAATTCCTGCAATCGAGAATCATCTCATGTGCAACAAATCCTTCAGTTCCGGTATAAAGAGTTTTGAACCATCCCTTCAATGATGCAGCAATATAATTGGCATTAAGTATGGCATATTTCGTCGCCAGGGTTAATCCGTAAGAACCCATCATCATCACATAGGCATGAGAAATTGTAAGTACATGTCCGCTTCCGAAGGGAGCGCCGGCAACTGCTGTGGTACCATGGCTGCCACCAGTTTTAACTACCGGATGGGAAGGCAGGAACTCAGCCAGTTTATCATTTACAAGGATGGGGCCCATTCCGGGTCCACCACCACCATGAGGTATGGCGAAGGTTTTGTGAAGGTTAAGATGACAGACGTCAGCTCCGATATGTCCGGGATTGGTTAGCCCGACCTGAGCATTCATATTAGCTCCGTCCATATAAACCAGTCCGCCATTTGCATGGATAATATCTGACATTTCAGTAACTGCGGCTTCAAATACACCATGGGTTGAAGGATAAGTAATCATGAAACAAGCGAGGTCAGCTTTATGCTCCTCAGCTTTTTTCTTCAGGTCTTCAACATTGATATTGCCCCTTTCATCACAATCAACAACCACAATCTGCATCCCTGCCATAGCGGCACTTGCAGGGTTTGTACCATGTGCTGATGATGGAATCAAAACTATATTCCTGTTTCCTTCACCCCTGCTCAGATGATACTCACGAATCACCATTAGTCCGGCATACTCCCCTGCAGCACCCGAGTTGGGTTGAAAAGAGATTGCTGAAAATCCTGTAATTTCCTTAAGAGCTTCACCAAGTTCATCCATAATCTGATAATATCCTTTTGCCTGATCTTTTGGAACAAAGGGATGAATATTCCCGAATTCAGGCCAGCTCATGGCAAACATTGAACTTGCGGGATTAAGTTTCATTGTACATGAGCCGAGAGAAATCATGCTATGCGTAAGAGAAAAATCTTTTCTTTCAAGCATTTTAATATACCTCATCATCTCAGTTTCGCTATGGTACCTATGAAAATTTCCCTCTTTTAAAAAAGCTGATTTCCTGAGGAACTTCTCCTCAATGCATTTGCAGTCACAGTAAGAGTTGACATGAACCAGTGTTTTCCCTGCTGCTTTTGCAAATATCTCAACAATGATGTTTATCTCTTTAATAGTAGTTATCTCATCCGTACTTATGATTACCGAATTATCACCGGGATAGTAGAAGTTCATTTCTGCTTCAAGTGCCAGTTTCATTATACTATCTGCTAAAATGCCACCAGGGAGACCAATTTTAATTGTATCGAAGAACATAGAATTCAATTGCTTATATCCCAACTCTTTAAGAGTACAACTAATGGTGCAGGCTGATTTGTGGATATGCGTGGAGATATTTTTTAACCCATCGGGCCCATGGTACTGGGCATACATTCCCGATATGGTAGCAAGGAGAGCCTGGGCAGTACAGATATTTGATGTTGCCCTCTCGCGTTTGATATGCTGTTCTCGTGTCTGCAATGCCATCCTTAGGGCACTATTCCCCTGTGCATCAACCGACACCCCTATAATACGACCCGGCATGCTTCTTTTAAGTTCATCTCTGGTTGCAAAGTAACCTGCATGTGGTCCACCGAAACTCATCGGCAGACCCATCCTCTGGTTTGAACCAACAACAATATCAGCACCCCATTCTCCGGGAGGGGTGAGCATGGCAAGACTAATCAGGTCGGCAGCTACTCCAACCAGAATTCCGGTAGCATGAGCCTTGTCAGTAAATTCCTTATAATCCCTGATCTGACCCGAAGCAGCAGGATATTGAACCAGCGATCCGAAAAACATCTCATTAAAAACAACCTCATTATATTTCCCGATAATAAGTTCAATACCGAGCGGATTGGAACGTGTCTTAATTACATCAAGTGTCTGCAGGAAAACGTCTTCATCAACAAAAAATTTATTTGCACCTGCCTTTACTGCAGCACGTGATCTTGCGTTGAACATCATGATCATTGCCTCTGCTGCTGCCGTTGATTCATCGAGCAGTGAGGCATTGGCGATCTCCATACCGGTAAGTTCAATTATCATAGTCTGAAAATTCAGGAGAGCTTCAAGCCGCCCCTGCGAAATTTCAGCCTGATAAGGAGTATACGATGTGTACCATGAAGGATTTTCCAGGACATTCCGGATGATTACCGACAGAGGAGCAACGCCATAATATCCCTGACCGATGAAGGAACGGAACATTCTATTCTTCTGACCAAGAGATTTGATATGATTAAGATATTCGAATTCACTCATTGCTTCCGGAAGACTGAGTGGCTTTTCGAGCATAATTGATTCCGGAACTGTTTTTTCAATTAACTGGTCGAGCGAATTAACACCAATAGTTTTCAGCATCTGCGGCAACTCATGATCACGCGGACCATTATGACGGTTAACAAACTTATCTGAAGGCATATATTTTATTTTATTTGATCAAAAAAAATCTGGTTTGAGTTCTAAGATTTATAAGGATAATGATAAGAAATTCTTTGCAAAATTAACAGGATTTATATTATGCAAAATAAGGATTTGATTTCATTTCCCTTTCAATTGTTGTTTCATTTCCATGCCCCGGGTACACTACAGTTGACGGGGGAAGAATAAACAATTTATTCCTGATGCTTTTTATTAGTGTATCATGATCACCACCAGGAAGATCAGTTCTTCCAATACTTCCTGCAAAGAGGGCATCCCCGGTAAATACACATCCATTATTTTCGCTGTAAAAAGCAAGGCTTCCTGCTGTATGACCCGGAACAAGAAGAGCCACAAGTTCTGTGGTTCCGAAAGTTATTATCTGATTGTCAGTTATGAAGCCTGCAGGTTCCGGTGGATCATCCATATTTAAACCAAAAAACATTGCATGTTGCACAGAGTTTTTCCTGTTCATTTCATCATATTCACTGGAAAGAGTTTTCAGGTTATAACGATCAAGGATGAACTTGTTTCCAAAAATATGATCGAGATGGCAATGTGTATTTAACAGAAGAACCGGTTTAAGACTATTTTTCTTAATTAATCCGGCAAGTTCTTCAGATTCATTTGTGTTATAACAACCACAATCGATAATTGCGCAATCTCCTGATTGATCGGCAAGTATATATGTATTAACCTCAATTGGGGAAAAGACAAGCTTAAAAATCTCCATAGTAAATTATTTATCGTTTACAGTTCCTTTCAACATTGGCACAAAAACAAAATATCCATGCCCGGAATACTCGAAGCTATCTGATCCTGTCCGTTCCACAACAGTCATGACCTGTGAACCCGAATTGCCAAGAGGTATTACGAGTCTTCCTCCAATCTTAAGCTGTTGAAGTAGTGTCTGGGGAACCTCCTGAGCGGCTGCTGTGATAATAATACCATCGTATGGTCCATACTGTGGTTTGCCCTCATACCCGTCGCCGTAAAAGAAATCTGCTGAATAACCGAGAGATGTCAGTGTTTTCTGGGCTTTTAGGAAAAGCTCCCTGAACCGCTCAATGGTAAAGACCTTCGCACCTATTTCGGCAAGTATTGCAGCCTGGTAACCAGACCCTGTCCCTATTTCCAGAATTTTATCTCGCTTTTTCACCCTTAGCAAAGAGGTCTGGATTGCCACTGTATATGGTTGTGAGATTGTCTGACCCGATGTAATAGGAAAAGCTTTATCTACATAAGCGTGTATAAGGAATGCCGGATCCATAAAAAGATGCCTGGGAACAGTATCGATGGCCTTCAATACATTTTCATCACTGATTCCTTTTTGTCTGAGCTCCGCAACAAGTTTTTTTCGTTTGCCTCTCGCTTCAAATGTATCTGTCATCTGATATCAGGGAGTATAAAATTTTATTCCAACAAAAATATAAAAATTGTAAGACAGCCATCGTAAGAAGTTGCACTCATTTCTTTTTGTATATCGAAAACAGGTCGCTCTGGTTCGATCTGAAAGTTGCATATTATACGATTGGTATTATTTTTAAAGGGGAAGGGATTTAACAGGCGACAGGCAACAGGCGGCAGGTAGTAAGATATCAACTTTAAACTTACTACGAGCTATGAGCTGACAATTGTAAAAAGAAAATTTAACTCTGATACAACTTAAATTTACTAAGGGGTTTATACACTGGTCCTGATTGAAGCAGGATGCTTTCATATAGGATAACCTCATTAACAGGTACTTTTTGGATTTCGGTATCCCGATATTTCTCAATCAACTCTTTTAGTGAATTCCCCGTTTTCAAAAATTTTATTCGTCCTAGTGTCAGATGAGGTTTGAAGGGACGGTCCTCAATTTTAGTTCCTGCATCTTCCAATCCATTCTTAATATAATCATTTAATTGCATCAGTTTTTCAGATGGTTCAATCCCGGTCCAGATAACACGCGGATCACTCATATTTTTAAAAACGCCTGATCCTCTGAGAATCAGTTCAAATGTTCCAAATCCTTCACATTTTGCCTTAAGCATTGCACTGATAATTTTTAT